>JAIDTS010000414.1 GCA_029060585.1 Muribaculaceae bacterium | reverse complement strand
CGCGGCGCTGTCGAGAGATGCTCCCATCCTAAGGGCGTTGGCGTAGTTGCCGTAGGCTTGTGGAAGATCCGAACGAACGCGGGACAACTCCACGTTTTCAACAGCTTTACGCAAATAATAAATTGAAGAGTCTGCGTTAAAATGGAACTGGTCATAGTACGCTCCATGAGTCTGGTATGCCTTTGCAAGTATACGGGCCCTGGCGGGCGAGGGCTTCTGGCGCTCAATCCAGTTTATAGCAGTGTCGGACGAAGCTAACACAAGAGCAGGCTTTCCCTGATAATATGCGTTGATGCCCTGTTGCACCATAGCCTCGCTCCAAAGTGCGGAGTCTCCTTCTGAAAGAGCTCTTTTCTTCAGAAGGTCAGTCATATGGACAGCACGAGCCACTTCGCCTGATCGTAGTAGGTCGTTGATTTCAGATATTTCCGATGGCACTTCCGGTGTGTTGTCCGGATGTTCGCAGGAAAACGCTCCAGTCATCATTATCGAGACGGTTAGCAGAAGGGTCAGCTTTGAGATTTTCGCGGTTGACTTCATGGTATCCTATACGAATTTTAAATTTTCGAAAACTATGATTTCTTATTTTCAGATTGCAAATATAGTTATTTTTTTGAGAATCTTAATAATTATTGTAAGGTGTAACTCAGATTTAATAAAAGTTTTTTATCGTGTCAGTGCTTATTTTTGACTCTTTGGCTATAATAATAGGCCTTTTGGTTGAGAAATGCGTTTTGTGCGGTTTGCCATGTGAAAATATTTTTATACTTTTGCACTGAGAAAATCTTGATAAGAGATTGTCTCATGGCTCTGATTTTTTTTTCAACCACATTTAGATATATGCTTAATCGACCTTTTGACTTGCAGTTTTGAAGGAACGCACCCCGCATAGAGGTAGCGTTCCTTTTTTAATACAATAATAAGCTGAGAGGTTTATAAAAAAGAAGGCAATCAGACGTGTCACCACTTTGCCGGTCTGATTGCCTTGGATACGTTGGACGTTTTGCTTTTTACGTTGGACGTTGGACGAGGTTTCACGCGGAGGGGCGGAGGGGCAGAGAGCACAGCATTCAAGACCAGAGTTCCAGAGAACAAGGGCCCTGATACAGGAAACTATTCAGCAACAAACAGGGAGTACCATAGGCTACGCAATGTATTGTCGCTGGTACGCTGCTTTTAACTAGATTAAAAAGAATCGTTTAGGCTTGTTAATTATCTATTTCTTGTTCTACGTAGGCTGCCACGTATGAATTGTCGGGACGACTAAGTACGTATATGGTGGACATTAGGGGGTTGGTCTCAATTGTGTCATCCTTTCTATTTATTGATGAGTAAGTGACCAATATGCGATCATCAATCTTCTGCTCGGTTCTCGTTACATCCGACGGTAGTGTATCTTTCAAGAAGCCTTCGACTGCCTCGAAGGTTGAAACCAGGAAATCCGGTTTTGTAGAATGATACATAGCGGCTTCGACTCCGGCAGCCTGAAACTCTTCAGACAATCCTTCCTCATAGCTGGGAGCGATATCCACAAAAAGCGGGAACAGCACGGAGGCATTTGCACTGATAGCCGAACCTATCATAATTAGTATTGCATATAGAAATCGTTTCATATGTGTACCGTTTTTTAGTGTTTTAAAATATTACAAAATTACAATCTCAATCAATGCGAGTCAATTACGGAAATCCGTGAATATTAACCTCCCAATAAGTTCATTTATGTAAATGCACCGGAAATCCGGCTTATGCCGATTCTTCTGCAATTTGTTTTCACACGAGTGGTCCCACTTGGGCTTGAACCAAGGACTCCCTGATTATGAGGCTATCCAACTTTTAAACTGACCGCTGATTTGACCGCAAGTTAGACCGCTGATTAGACCCAATAAAAGAATATAAAAAGAAATATATATCGCAAAAGCGCAAGATTAAAAAATTAAATTTCAGCTCCATAAAGTTTCGTTGACTCTTGATTATCTGAGAATTTTTTACTAAATTTGTATTCTAAAAATCTGTGATATGAAAGCAAACGAGATACAGGATCTTTTCAATAGTTTCGAATCAATAGCTATCGAATACGATGGCGTAGAATGTTGGAGTGCACGTGAACTTGCCCCTGTAATGGGTTATGTTCAGTGGCGCAACTTTCAAGCTATCATAGAGAAAGCTAAGGAATCCGCTGCTAATGCAGGAGAAAACATTGCTGATCATTTTGCTGACGTCAGCAAAATGATAGAGCTGGCAAAAGGTGCTAAGCGTCAAGTAGATGACGTTATGCTGACTCGCTATGCGTGCTATCTTGTAGCACAAAATGGAGACCCTCGTAAACCGGAAATTGCTTTCGCCCAAAACTATTTCGCAGTTCAGACACGTCGCGCAGAGCTTGTTCAGCAACGACTTCTCGATTATGAACGTGTTCAAGCTCGTGCCAAACTTGCTGAAATGGAGCATACACTCTCTGGAGTACTATATGAGCGAGGTGTTGACTCCAAAGGATTTGCAATAATCCGCACTAAAGGAGATAGGGCTTTATT
This sequence comes from Muribaculaceae bacterium, assembly GCA_029060585.1. The sequence continues at coordinate 1,239 of JAIDTS010000414.1, read as the reverse complement.
TGGTCTTGATACGGCGACAATGAAGCGCCGGGTTGGTGCTCCAGATAAAAGACCTCTTGCCGACTTCCTGTCAACAGTCGCCATCAAAGCAAAGGATCTTGCTGCAGAGATGACTTCCGTCAATGTACAACAGAAAGATCTCCATGGACAGGTTGGGATAGAACGGGAGCATATAGACAACAACAGTGCAGTCAGGAATATGCTGCTTGATCGAGGCATCCGACCCGAAGCACTTCCTGCCGGAGAAGATGTTAAGAAAGTGGAACGTCGCCTAAAAGCCGACGAAAAGAAAATCCTCCCCAAGAAAAAGAAGTAATAGCAAACACTAAAAAGCATGAGTGGCGGACATTTTAACTATAATCAGTATCTCATAAGAGAGATTGCTCAGAAAATCGAAGAGGATATTGCCAGGGCTTTAAAGCCTAAGCCGGAAAAGGTGCATGAAAATTATTGGACAATAGAGGAAAAGGACAATTTCAGATCTTGCCGCACATTCGGAGGATACATGACTTTTGACAGCTATGTGGATGCTGCATCATATCTTCTTAGCTTCAGGGGCGTAAGGCTTGCAGAACCTCAATACGCTTCCGGAAGATTCTTTAAGGAAGAAGATGTGATTTTTCAATCTGACAAGTACTTTATGAGAGGAACTGAAGAAGGAGAGAAAATACCGGTCCTTTACGCTATACACCATGCTGAATATGACCGATATCCTTATGATGAGGATGTTTTGGAACTTTCTGCAGAAACCATAGAAGCGATGAAGGAAGCTTATCGTCAAATGCGTATAGCGGAAATCTATGCTGATCGAGTTGACTGGCTGATCAGTGACGATGACGATGAAGAATCTTTTCAAGATCGTCTTAAGCGTGAGCTGGATGCTTTTGATAAAGAGTTCCAAAACAAGGATTGGACGGAATATGAGGATTAAATTAATTTCGATATTTATTCACTTCAACGGGCGTGATCTTCAAGTAATCCTTAATCTGACGAATCATGGTGTTTACAAAAAATCTTCATCGTGCCTCCGATATATTGAATTATCGTGGTTTGCAAAACTGAAATATGCCTATTTATCGTAGTTTGTATTACAAAATATTGTAGGTTTACCGAAGTTTTGTTATCTTCCTTTCTACGAAAACAGACGCTTTAGTCCGGCGGCCATTTGACAGGTACATGGAGACAGGCGGTTTCCCGGAAATAATAAGTGGTGAAGAGACTGCTGAGGAATATATAGAC
>JAIDTS010000413.1 GCA_029060585.1 Muribaculaceae bacterium | reverse complement strand
CTTTTATATTTAACCTTTAGAATTTAAACTCCACTCCTCCCATGATTGTGGTCCCGGGCATTGGACACCCATAGATGATCTGATAATGCTTATTGGTTATGTTATCAACCTTTACAGAAAGTGTTACCGGCACTGTAGACTCCGAATTCAGAGTATAAGCGGCTCGGAAATTCAGAAGAGTATAGCTGACGGTCGAACCTTCGGGATTCCCGTTCTTCATGCTCCATATGCTCTCGTCCTCGAGAGTAAAACTGAAGTCGCCGGGAGAATATGTCACTTCGGCACAAAGTTTGTTTTTCGGGGAATAGAGGTTGTCGGAGTCTGTATGCAGATAAGACCATGAGGCGCTTGCCTGAAGATTGGAAAGAATATTGTATGCCGCCTCGATCTCGAAACCTTTATTATGGAACTTACCGGTGTTGACATTGTGTGGACGGCCGTCTACACGGACAGTCTGAATCATGTTCTTACCGTCTATATAAAACAGAGCGGCCCCAAGCATCAGGTTATAGTCGAGGAAATGCTGACGGTAGCTTACCTCATAGTTGAGCATATACTCCGGTTTAAGATCAGGATTCGCAGGAGGATAGAGATATAGCTCGCGAATATTCGGAGCTCGGAATCCCTTGCTGAAAGAAGCCTTTATCTGAGAAGCATGACCGGGCTTTACAATGACTCCTGCCTGAGGAACCCATACATTGCCATATGTCGAACCATGCTGCAGACGGACACCACCGTTAATATTAAGTATATCGTTGAAGAAACCCTGCTGCATCATGACATATCCCGCGATCTCATTGACATGATGGCTTGCCTCAGAAGTGCGGATCGATTCATCCTCCTTGTTGGTATTCCATATGTGTCCGCCCCAATGCTGAAAATCAATGCCGGCAGAAAGGACATTGGCATTCCATAGATAGAATGATTCGTAGGCTGTGACGCCCATATTATAGTCGGTGGAATGGAAAAGATAGTCACGCGGAGTCGCTCCGGGAGCATTGCCGTCGTCAAGGTTATGACGGCCCCAATTTATATATCCTTGCACTCCTCCGTCACATTTTTCATATATATTCTTAACGTATAATCCTCCTGTACCTCTGAAAATATCAGTCCACATATTCTCCAAAGGATCCTGAAGCGTGCCGGGATTATTGGCATGACTTTGTGTCATATCAAGCATGCCGGCTACATTCCAATGATTTGAGGCTGCATATTTAAGCTGGGCGAATTCATTGGCAAGCCAGAAAGCACTACCCTTTCTGTTGCCGTTGCTACGGTCAAGCTGACCTGAAAGAGTTGCGGAGAACTTTCCTTTCTTGTATCCGGATGAAAGTGCAAATTTCTGAGTACTGAACGATCCGAACATTGCACGGGCTCGTCCCGTAAGTCCATCTTTCTTTTGGGTTTGCGTTACGATATTGATCGAACCGCCCATAGCGTTCGAGCCGTATAGCAGTGATGATGGACCTTTCACTACCTCTACACTTTCGACACCGTTAGCAACATATGTATCGGCAAGACTGTGACCGAACACACCTGCCCACTGAGGCTGTCCGTCGATCATAAAAAGAACCTTATTACCCTGTCCTACACCACGGATATTGACTTCTCCGGCGCTTCCTCCAGAGACTCCATAGCCGGCGAAACCACGTTCAGTGACAAACAACCCTGGAACTTTTGACACAAGGACCGGGAGCAGAGAACTCTCTCCTGATTTTTCAATCTCTCCGGCAGTGACCTGAGTTACATTTAATGGAATAAGATCCACGTCTGTCTTAAGTGGCGCTGTCACTACCAACTCATTGAGCTTGACAGTGTCACGGGGAAGCTCACCTGCAATCAAGCTTCCAGCGATTGCCGACATGGTCACTGAAACAAAAAGTTTTCTGTTCATAATTGTGGGTTATTGAGCATATTTCAAAAATTTCCGCAAAGTTAACACAATTATTTGAATCTTCAGTATATTTTAGTTAATTTTGTAGAAAA
>JAIDTS010000412.1 GCA_029060585.1 Muribaculaceae bacterium | reverse complement strand
AGGTCGGTGATTTCGGCAGTATAGATAACCGATCCGTCACTCTGAGCGGCATGAGATAGCACGATATTAGGAGGAAGCTTGAAACCCTCTACCTTAATGCGAGAAGCGAGCGGGGCAGGGACCTTGACAATAGTGCGTCCGTGCGCAATGCGATAGGGAGAAGCCAGATTGATATCGCAGAAATGCTCCGGGGCCTTGTAGGTCTGCTGGAACGATACCTTGGCCTTTTTGTCTTTCTTCACGGGCACGCGCATGTAGCATATGCGCGAACCGTCGTAGAACACGTCGGAGCTTTGCCAGCTGCGGTAGTATGGTTTGACGCCTGGAGCAGAAGCCTTGTCGATGGATATGTTGTCGTTATAAAAGGCTACGGCATCAGCGAATCCGTCGGTGTTCAGAGCCTTATAGATGGTTTCCGTCTCGGACTTCACGGAGGCTATCTCTCCGTTCTTCTCTGTTACGGTGAAGGTCTGTGTCCGGTCATCGATGATTATATTATCATCCGCCGTCGGCGGGGCGGCAAAGCATGTCAGCAGACCGGTGAATGCAATCAGGAGAGTGAGGATTGAGGTTCGCTTCATATGTAATAATATATGTCAGGTGAGTATCCTGTTACAAAGCTACAAAAATAAACGATGAAAAGCAAATATTATATAGTATATTTTGGATTTTTATTATCCTTGCCTAAGGCACCGACTCATAAAAATGGGGCCTTAGGGATAAAGAAAACGGCCTCCTCCATATCTCGTGGATATCGAAGAGGCGCATCTCTTTAATTAGCTTCGCTCAAGCTAATCAAGCATTGAGGAGACGGGCCAGGGTCCGGACACCTTTGGTGGCGGGCTCCGGTATGACCGTAAGGTTGGGGATAGCTGGAGTCGAGGCCGGGTTCGGGTCGATATAGTAGATCGGCACGCCGGGTCTTACGCTGTAGATAAGTCCGGCTGCGGGATAGACTGCGAGGCTTGTGCCTATGACGCAGAAAATATCCGCTTCATGGGCAAGCTCCATCGCCTTCTCGATGTTGGGGACTGCCTCCTGAAAGAATACGATGTGCGGACGCATCGGGTCGCCATTTGCACCTCGCGTGGCGGGAGTCGTATCAAGGTTGTCCGGAGTCAGTGTCTCGACATATTCCGGGTGAACGATGGAGCGTATCTTCATCAGTTCGCCGTGAAGGTGCAGGATGTTTTTTGACCCTGCACGTTCGTGGAGGTCATCGACGTTCTGCGTAATGATGTAGACGTCGTAGTCCTTCTCAAGATCCACGAGGGCGCGGTGGGCGTCGTTCGGCTCGGCCTTGAGCAGGTCGTGGCGTCGCTGGTTGTAGAACTGATGGACGAGTTCAGGATTCCTTCTGAAACCGTCGGCAGAAGCCACATCCATAACCGGATAGTTTTCCCATAGACCTCCCGCGTCGCGGAAGGTCTTGATACCGGATTCGGCACTGATGCCGGCTCCTGTGCTGATCACTAATTTCTTTTTCATTATTTTTCTCTCATGAAAATCTGGATAGGAGTGCCGTGGAAATCCCATTTTGCACGGATCTTATTCTCAAGGAATCGGCGGTATGGCTCCTTGACCCACTGGGGAAGATTGCAGAAGAACACGAAGGTCGGTATGATTGAATCCTTCAGCATCGTGACATATTTGATCTTCACAAACTTTCCCTTGTTGCTTGGCGGTGGCGTCACGGCAATCTCCTCCAGCATGTAGGAGTTAAGCTGCGATGTCGGAATCACCCGACGACGGTTCTCATACACCTTAACGGCAGTCTCCAGCACATTGAAAATGCGCTGTTTCGTCAGGGCTGACGCGAAGATGATCGGGAAGTCGGTGAAAGGCGCGAACTTACCCCGGATGGCGGCCTCATAACGTTTCTGCGCCTCCAGGCTTCGGTCCTCCACAAGATCCCACTTATTGACGCATACCACAAGACCCTTCTTATTCTTCTGAATCAGGGAGAAGATGTTTCCGTCCTGGCCCTCGATGCCTCGGGTGGCGTCGATCATAAGGATGCAGACATCGGAGGCCTCGATTGCTCGAATCGAACGAATCACCGAATAATACTCGATGTCTTCGTTGACCTTCTGCTTCTTACGTATTCCGGCGGTATCGACGAGATAGAAGTCAAAACCGAACTTATTGTAACGGTGATAGATCGAATCGCGGGTCGTGCCTGCGATATCTGTCACGATATGACGCTCCTCGCCGATAAATGCGTTGATAAGGGATGACTTTCCTGCGTTCGGACGGCCGACGATAGCGAACTTCGCTATGTCTTCCTCTGCCTCGTCCTTGTCGGGAGTGTCGGGGAAATCCTTGATCACCTCGTCAAGGAGGTCACCTGTACCTGCTCCGTTGGCAGCGGAGACCTCTATAGGATCTCCAAGTCCGAGGGAATAGAATTCCGCCACATTATATCTTGAATCTCCCTTGTCTTCCTTGTTCGCAACAAGGATAACCGGCTTCTTGCTGCGGCGCAATATGGCCGCTACCTTGTCGTCGAGATCGGTCACGCCAACTGAAGCGTCCACGACAAATAAAATCACGTCGGCCTCCTCGATAGCGATGTGCACCTGCTTGTTGATCTCCTCCTCAAACACGTCGTCGGAGTTGACTACCCATCCGCCGGTGTCGACGATTGAGAATTCCTGGCCGTCCCAGTCTACCTTACCATACTGCCGGTCGCGCGTAGTGCCGGAAGTATCATCGACAATGGCGGCTCTTGTCTGCGTCAAACGGTTGAAGAGCGTGGACTTACCCACGTTCGGCCGCCCTACTATTGCTACTAATCTGCTCATATTTCTATAATTGAGAATGGAGAATTGAGAATGAAGAATTGTATCCAATTGAGAATTCCTTAGGGAATGGGCGCACAGCTTTTGTGTCTGTCGCGTGTCTAATAATTCTCAATCCTCCATTCTCAATTCTCAATTATTATTTATTCGATGTATCCGAACTGGCGGAGTTTGTTCTCGCGGTTGCGCCAGTCTTTCTCCACTTTCACGAAAAGCTCGAGATATACCTTCTTATCAAAGAATTTCTCAATGTCCTGACGGGCAGCGATACCGACTTTCTTAATCTTCTCTCCACCCTTGCCGATGATGATACCTTTCTGAGTGTCGCGCTCCACGTAGATTACAGCCATGATATGTATGGAGTTATCCTTTTCCTCGAATTTCTCAACGAGAACTTCGGCCGAGTAAGGAATCTCCTTGTCGTAGTTTAGGAGGAGCTTCTCGCGGATAATTTCCGTTACAAAGAAACGCATCGGCTTGTCGGTCAGCGCGTCCTTTCCGAAGAACGGAGGGGACGGCGGAAGGAGCTCGATGATACGGGCCTTCAGGTTTTCTACATTGAAGTTCTGGATTGCGCTCACGGGGAATATCTCGGCGTTGGGCAGGCGTTTTTTCCATGCGTCGACGAGGGCATCGAGCTCCTCGTTGTTCTTAAGGAGGTCGACCTTATTGATAACGAGGAGGACAGGAACAGTCTCCTTAGCAACGCGGTCGAGGAAGTCCTTATGTTTCTCAGGATCTTCCACCACGTCAGTCACATAGAGGAGGATGTCGGCGTCTGTAAGGGCACCTTCAGAGAACTCGAGCATCGATTCCTGAAGCTTGTATTTAGGTTTGAGTACACCCGGGGTGTCGCTGAATACAATCTGGTATTCCGGAGTGTTTACGATACCGGTTATACGGTGGCGGGTGGTCTGCGCCTTTGAGGTGATGATGGATATGCGTTCGCCGACGAGATCGTTCATCAGCGTGGACTTACCTACATTTGGGTTACCAACGATGTTTACGAAGCCGGCGCGGTGAGGGCCGTTGTATTCGGGAGCGGGAGCGGCGGCATTCTCCGCCTCGGATGTGATTTTGATTTCTTCCATAATATTATATTGTGTTTTTCAGTTGATTGTTCAGTGAAGTGCAGAGAGGGTTGGGTAGAGAGAGGATGGGGTTAGAATTCAGTGAAGGAGAAGGGGAGGAGGCTTGAGACTGAGGGGAAAACGTATGTGGCTTCCATCCCGAAAAGTATCACCTCGATCGGACCATACAGATGCTCATATTCAAGAAGCGACTGGCGGCATGCGCCGCAAGGAGAGATTGGTTGCGACTGAAAGGCAGCCTTGTCTTCCTCTCCTTTCGGCATGGAGCCGACGTTGCGGGCTGCAATGGCAATCTTCTGCATCCGCATGCCCGGGTTTAGGGAAGAGGCTTGCCAGCAGGCGTTGCGCTCGGCACAGATTCCGGAAGGATACGCTGCATTCTCCTGATTTGAACCGGCAACTATAGAGCCATCGGCCATGCGGATTGCCGCTCCGACGTGGAAGCGGGAGTATGGTGCGTAGCTGCGGTAGGTCATCTCCTTGGCACGTGCAATCAGCTCGCGGTCATCGGCGGGGAGTTCCTCCGGCTCTACAGCCTTATATGTTATCTCTATCTTCTTTTCTTTCATAGTATGAGATTTTATGATCACGCGACTCATTGAAGTTGTTTA
>JAIDTS010000411.1 GCA_029060585.1 Muribaculaceae bacterium | reverse complement strand
ATTTTATTGAAGGGAAGCACGTTGTAGGGAAGGCCTGATGGAGCCAGAACAGGATTAGTGCTGTCGTTGGCCGCCTGTGAATGAAGAGCTGTAGCCATTGCTGTTGCTGCTAACATTGATATTACTGTTTTTTTCATAAATGCAGATGCGGGAATCCGGACTTCTGACATCCGGATTCCCGTTATTATTATTAATGGGGTTACTTTATTTTCAACCGTTTCATGGAGCCATCATTTAGCGGCTTCTTTACCGACCATGATGACTTCCACGTGGTTCTTACCGTCATTGAAACCATTGAGGAACTTGTTGAATTCATCAAGAGTGAGCGACTGGAGAGTCTCAATATATCCTTCGTAAGTATTGGCACCTCGCTCGGCGGACATAATTGCTCCTTCCCAATAGCTGTTGGTCTTGGAGTTGATCTCATACTGCTTGATGGCTGCTTCCTTCACTTTGTTGAAGTGGTCGGCCTTCGCACCGCTCTTAAGGAGGTTGTCGAGTTCCTGCTTAGCGCGATCCTGAAGGCGATCGAGTTTCTCTTCAGCCGTGCGGTAGAAATAGAGCAACTGCCATACGTTGTTGCTGAAGTTATAGGAGGCGTTGACCTGTGCTCCGTATGTTCCACCTTCGTCTTCACGGAGAGTTTCGATATAGATCATGTCGAGAACGTCGCCCATGAGGTCAATCATGATATTGTTCTTAACATTCCATGTCAGGTTACGGCCGGTATATACACTGTAGACCTGAGTTACAGGCGACTGCATCGGCTGGTCGTATTTCTCATCCACTATGCCCTTGACAGGCTCGATGTCGGTGACAGGTGTAAATTCAGATGCCTTTCCTTTCGAGGGAAGGGTAGCTATATACTGCTCGAGCACGGGACGGAGGGTAGCCTCGTCAATGTTTCCGACGAAGATGAAAGTATAGTCGGCAGCATTCTCCATGGATTTCTTAGCCATGGAAAGCATAGTGCTGTAGTCGGCGCTCTTAAGGACATCTACATCAACAACATTCATAAGAGGATTATTTCCGTAAAGAGTCTTCATAACAGTCTTGTTGAAGATCATATCGGGGAGCTGTGACTGAGCTTCGAAGATAGGAATAATCTTCTCGATCTGCGAATTATAAGTAGTCTCGTCAGGATTGAGTTCGGTGAAGTATGCATAGATGATTTCCGCGAGAGTGCCGAAATCCTTCACGCTGGATGATCCTTCGAGCACATCGGTATAATTGTTGACGGAATAGCCAAGCGATACGGTCTTACCTGCAAGGTACTTCTTTAATGCGTTGATATCGAAATTGCCGAGTTTGGAAAGTTCAACAGCATCGTTGATCATCAGCACGTTGGCAGCCTGATCCTTAGAGTAAGCCTGCTTGCCACCCTTTCTGAAAGCAGTAACTGCAATTTCGTCAGCTTTGAAGTCTGTGGTCTTGAGGATAACCTTGACACCGTTGGAGAGGATGAATTCAGTGGTTCCCATCAATGGATTCTGCTTGGTCTGCTTGATGCTGCCCGGTGCGGGAAGCTGGGCGATAAGCGGATCGGTGATAACCTCGTCTACATAAGCTTCATATTCAGCGTTGATCGCACCTTCAAGAGCTGCTACCATATCGGCCTCCTGCATGGGAGTGGTCTGGTCGTTGAGCGGCTGATTGACCACTATCACCTGGTTCACCGGCGTCAGAAGCTGTTGTGCCACCTGATTGTAGACCTCTACGGGAAGCATGGGGAGAAGCTGCTGCGCGAGCTGAAGCTCTACTTCGATACCGGGCGTAGGTTCATTCTCAATGAAGTGGCGTATAAGTTCGTTGCCATATCTGCTGTTGTAGGTCTTGTCCTTCTCATTGAAGCTCTTTTCAAGGGTGTTGAGGAGTTCCGCATTGGCTCGCTCAAGCTCACTCTGTGTGAAACCAGTCTTGCATGC
>JAIDTS010000410.1 GCA_029060585.1 Muribaculaceae bacterium | reverse complement strand
CCTCCGCCGAAATAGTGGAGCCTACGAAGAGAAACACGGATAGCAAGAGATTCTTTCCCATCATAGCAGCTGTCTTTATTTCACTATGAATTTGCGGGTGAGGCGGTTGCCGGCGGCTGTCACATCGATGAGGATGACGCCGGAAGCCACGTCGAAGCGCAGGCTGCATCCTTCTGATGTCCATTCGCCCAGGCTCATGCCTGAAGCGTCGAAGGCGCGGGCCACGATTCCTTCTGCAGGAGCCATCACGCTCACGGTGCGCCCGTCGAGCATCACTGCCACTTCCGCAGTCTCGGGACTATCGACGGAATTCACGATATAGAGGCGCCCTGCACAACTGCCCTCCACTCCGAAGGTCATGCCGTCGTAGAGGTCATGGAGCTCGCCTGTGGCAGCGTCGAGGAGCTTAAGGCCTTCGGCCTCCTCCACGCCCTCGAAACGGAGGACGGTGCGCGTCTCCGGCGATGCCGCTACGCCTATCTCGGTCCGCTCGATACGGTCAAGGCTGTTGATCGAGAGAGCCTTGCCCGCAGCCACCGTGTAGACGGCGGCGGGAGCCTCCAGCGACTGATCTATCAGCATCGACGCATCTTCGGCATTGCCGTAGGCAGCCCCGGCTTCAGGATCAAGGGCGATGACGGCACGTGAGACAGTCTCATCTTCGACAACCGCATCTATACACAGAAGTGACGATTCCTCAACAGGTTTGCCGATCTTGAGGGGTGCCGAACCTTCCCCGTCGGTCTCCTTTATCATATCGGCGGTAAAGCTCAATTCAAGAGAGGTGGCGGGAGTTTTGGCCTCGACGAAGAAGCCCTGCATCGGAGCCACAGTCCCGTCGGCATCGTCGGCATTAATGGAGGCATTAGTGGAGATGAACTTCTCGTCACCTTCCTTCCAGAGATAGGCTTCCTGACGGTCGCCGGACATTATCCAGTACTTACCGCTCAAGACACCCTTGTTCACATCCAGGAACTTCGCCATATCCATGCGGGCGATGAAGGGATTGCCGACAAGGAAATATTTCGTGCTTTCATTCGCTTCGAGTTTCACCGGCATCGGGAATGTGTTGAGGCTGTGGCGATCATCGCGCTTAATGAGAGTCTTGTCATCGGCTGACTCCGTCTCATCAGTTGGAGTGAAGTACTGGTAGGAGTCGTCGGCCTTCGGTAGACGGAAACGGACGGTTGGTTTGTTTTCAGCGTTGTCATTGTTTTCATCGTTTTCAACGACGATACGGGTATTGATGGAGAAGCCCACACCACCGGAATAGTCTACATCCACCTGATTGTAGACGCGGCTCCAGTATAGCGATATACCCTCGGCGGCATCGCGGTAATCATTCTTGTTGTCGCCGAACATATATATCTCCGCCGTTCCGGCCTTGTTCCAGCTGCGCTGGTAGACGGCCGGTTCGAAGCGGCCATAACTGTCGTTGTTGAAAGTAATGTCGCGGAAAAGCTCGGTATTCTGCTTCGCGCCCGCAGAGATCGTATACATATCTCCCGCCACTACATGCTTGAGGGGTGTGGAGAGGGTATACCACCTGTTGGCCTCGGTCTCGAGGTCGACCCAGGCTTTCTTATAGTTTTGATCGAATTCAAAATACTGCTGGCGGAGAAGTTCGGCGCCGGGACGGAAATGGATCTCCTCACAGGTGTTGGCATACCAGGGGCGGCATGCGAGCACATCGGTGAGAGACCGCGACGCCATGTCGTATTTTATGTCCTTGGATGCGGCATGGTTGCCTGTAGCAACATCCGAGGCTATTTCGTCCCAGTCCTGATCATCATGCAGAGTCTTGACAGGGGTCTTCTTACGATCGAACATGACGGGGAATCTGTCGACATCACCCGGAATGATGACCTTGGTGAAGTCCATTGGAGCGTAGCTGAGAGCATTTGTATTGTTGCCCCCTTCATCTGTAGTGTGGTCGGCAGCAGTCGCCTTAGCGGTTCCTATTTCAGTGTCAGCATCGCCGAGAAAGAGATCAGATTTCGCCACGCGGGCCCAGTTGGCGTCGTTGTTCCAGTTGCGACCGGCGGCTCCGGTCCACTGCTGATATTCCGGCACCACCTTGATGGTGAAGACGGTCTGACCGACACAATAACCCTCCGCCTCTGTATCTTTCAAATCTTCATCGAAATCGAAACGAAGTTTATAGTAGTAGCCCTCGCGGAACTGCATGTCTTTTGAAAAGACGATATTGACGGCGTTGTTATTCTGTCCCTTGACCGCAGTCATTCCGGTCACGAGTCCTACCGGAAGGAGGCCTTCCAACACACCATATTCTTCATTAACATGCTTCAGGTTCAGTTCGTCATCATTCGTGCCGGGATGTTTCGTGAGGGTCATGTAAGCCGGGTCGTTGGTTTCAACGATGTATACGAATGGATCAATGTCATTGTCATTATCGATCTTCGTTCTTGGCAGCATTGTTGCGTCCTCCGTGTCTCCCTTATATGAAGTGATGGCTCGCAGAGGGACCTCAAGACGACGGAGGAATACTTTTTTAAGGTTATCGTCGTCTGTCACCTTTGTGCTGACCTCTCGCAACTGGCGGAGTCCTACACGCAGAGGCACATCCGTCATATATCCGGGATATTCGATGTCGGGGAAGCCATCATACATTCTTGGAGAGGCATCTGCCACCTTAAGACGGATCTCACTTGCTCCACCACACACTTTCTCACCATCCTCCTTCTGCTCATCGATAATCGGGATGGCGGTGACTACAAGATTCTTGTTGAAGTCAGAATCAGAGGAAATCTCGGGGAATACGAAACTTGACTGATGCAGGAAGAGGGCACCGTCCTTTACCAGGGCGGCTATATCGGCATACGTCTTTACAAGAGCTGCGTATGCCTCATCATCCAAGTCATCAAAACCGGGCACTCTCCTGTCTGCCACCGGAACCTCAGCGGCGTCTTTATAGACGAGACGGAAATTGGTCAGTTGCTGGAATTCAGCATCGGACAATCCGTCCATCGGACCAAGATACCAGTCATAGTAATATTTCTCCGTACTTACCGTCTGCTTTCCTTCACCGACCTTCAGGAGCTCAACCTGCAACACAGGTGACTGCCCGGCACATACCTCTATCACGTTTTCGGTGGTATAGGCGAAACCATCCACCTTGACTATGCCAGATCCCTGCAGTGTCAACACTCCATATTTAGCACAGTCGTCTTCGCTGACTGAGAAATGCGAGAGAGTAATTTTTTCTTGATTCGTAACACTTCCGTCTACCAGTCTTATGGACACCAAGTATCTTTTCCCGACCTGGATTTTTGAGCCGTCAGGATTTATATTGGCGATAAGGTATTTCACTCCTTTGTCTGACAAAGACTTAAAAGGCGTGAGGTAATCTTTCTCGTGAGTCGAATTGTAATCGGTAAGCTTAGAGAAATTCTTATTCATCTTGAAACTTATCCATTTCTGGAAAGTTCCATCCTGGTCTTCCAATTCGATGACGGATTTCTCCAATGCTTCAGTCTGACTGACTTTTTCATCGGAAAGGAGATAATCGTAACGAGCCTTATCGAACATCGCCACGTAGACAGTACACATGTCTTTATCTTCGTTACCGGCGCCTGCATCCCCTTCCAGTTCCTGAATGCCTTGGGATTCAAGAAGCTTGTCAAAACGAGTGCGCAGCTGAATGCCGGTGGAAGAATTCTCTTTGTCACACATCGGAGAAAGCTGTGTAGCCGTAATCTCCGGAGTCACGATATATGCGCGGATATCATCCACTGCATAGTCACCGCCACTTGATGACTTACAGTTGTTTTCTACCTCAAGTTCATAATGATCAATCTGTGCAAGACTTAGATTACTTGGCACTTCAGGGACAAAAGAATAGTAAACGTGATACCATTCTGGAGTGCCAGGTATATATCCTGTGACGTACGTATGCAAGCGATGGCGAGTGCCATCTTTCAATATTGCAGAAAAATTGAATGCTACATTTGCATATTCTTCTGTACCTGAAAATTCAGAGATCCAACCAGTTACTATTACCGTTGAACCTAAACACAATCTATCTATCCGCAATCTGCTGGTTACACCTGGATCCGACGCTGCATTGACATAGAAAAAGAAACCTTTTTCTTCTCCATTGGTATCATAATACAATCGGTCGTAAATATTTGCATCTTTAGCTTTTTTGCCATAATTAACTTGAGACGCATGATTGGCTATCAAATATTCATTGTAATCATAATCCATATAGCCAGCATATCCGAAGGAATATGTGCTTTGCGACCATTGTGTAGGCCATTTAAACGATTTGTATTCATTATGTCCATCGCTATACTTGTAGAACTCTTTAGAATAATCCGTTATATTCTTATACAGGAAATAATCATCTTGATTGAATAATTCCGGATTTTCAAAAGCACAATACTCATCAAAATTTAGAAATACTACCGGTTCTCCACAAACATCGGGTTCGCTTAGATAAGAATCTCTATGGAATTGTGGAATAGCATCTTCTTTAGTAAATGAAGCTTCATCTGATCCTAAGAAAGATATTTCGTATTCCATCATATAGATTTTTGTCGATTTAGAATCATCATTCCATATGTGCACAGGTTGATTAGAATCATCCAACGCATAGAAACGAACAACGTACGTTCCTTCCTCCGGATTTTCACATTTAAGCATGCGATAAACTTTACCCTCTCCGCCAGCTGTATAATATACAGCATCATCATTTTCGTGATATTTACGCATTCCTTGAGAGGCACTTGCTTCATCAAAAGAGAACATCCATGATACATCAACATTATCTTTTACAACTTCTATGCCAAATCCTCGAGCTCTGCTATATTGATTTTCACCCGTTTTATAATAAAAATTAGTAGATGAATATATGTTATCAGAAGTAGGTATAGTAAATTCTCCAGGCAAACGCACCTTAAATTTGACTCCGACAGGAGCTGACACTACCCGTTTTTTATTAATTAAATAATTGATATTATCATCAACCGACCCCGTATTCTCTTCCGCAAAATCCTTACCAGACAACACATGAAATATGTGGCGGAAATTAATTATTGGGCTATAAATTATTCCTTCATCATTATCAAGATTATTATCAGTATTTCCCTCAAACTCGTGACTGAAATCCACTGCTATATCAAATGAAGGAGCACCCAATCCCAGATTATCCTCATGTTCGGGAGATTTACTTGTATCAAGTGGTTTGAAAAAGGTAGCAGATGTGCCATACCAACACTGGGGCCTAGTCACACCCTCAGTTACTTCTTTATGTGAAAGATATTTGTTATTTTCTTCACTTGAAAGATTTGAACTAAGCTTTGTATCTTCTATATGTTTCATGGGTGGGAGAGGATACCAAGCATCAAAATCCCAAGATCCAAAAATTTGATTAGCCAAAAGAGTCTCAGATAATTCTTCTTTTGACGTCGGAGGTTCAGCTACCAAACAGTTATCCAAAATCCGTTTGCTCTCTGATACATTTACTACATTTCCATAGTAACTACATTTCTCAATAGAAACTTGCGCATAACAATTCTTTAAAAATAATTGGCTCGTCGTGTATTGATTAGCATATCCGACAAAAGTAGCACATTCACTACCTCCGGAAATAGAACCAACATAACCAACATTTTCTATCTCTACACATGCAGAATTTCCTAGTTTTGCAAGAATCGAACTACCATATCCATTAGAACCTGTTATCTGTACATCCCCGTAAATCATTACATTCTTAATCTTTACGGATTCCGTACTTCCCCAAGAACCATCACTTGTCTCTCCTATAAGAATAGCAGTATTACCATTGTTCTTAACAACACAATTTTCCAGCTTAAGATTCTTTATTTCGGCCCCAACGGCAACGTAGCTGAAGAGCCCGATAGAGCTTCCGTTACCTTCGATATTCAAATTTTTGATTGAATGTCCGTTGCCATTAAAAACACCTACAT
>JAIDTS010000041.1 GCA_029060585.1 Muribaculaceae bacterium | reverse complement strand
CGACTTCGCCATCAACATCTACTACCTCGTCATCGCCGTCTACGGCTACATAGTCTGGACACGCGGCCATAGGAAAAAGCCTGAGACAGAAATCGCCGACAACCCTGAAAATTCCGAAAACTCAAATCAACACCCCATCACCAACATCCCCCCGCGCATGCTCGCCGCATGCGTGGGAGGCTTCCTTCTCCTGTGGGTAGGCCTATATCTAATCCTGAACTATCTGACCGACAGCACCGTCCCCATACCCGATGCCTTCACAACAGCATTGAGCATAGTCGGAATGTGGATGCTTGCCCGCAAATACCTCCAGCAGTGGATAGCCTGGATACTGGTCGATGCCGTCTGCACCTGCCTCTACTGGTACAAAGGCATCCCCCTCTACGCCATCCTCTACGCCATCTACACCGTCATAGCCTTCTTTGGCTACCGCAAATGGCACCGCCTAATGCATCGCCTGCAAGCCTGATTTTCTCAATCCCCGCTTTGCATCGCGTAGCCCCAAATCCAAGTTAAATCAAGCTGAATCAAGCCAAATCAAGCTAAATCAATCCTAACCGGCATTCATCCTCATGCCGTAAAAAATTCCCAAAAAAATCGCAATAATTTTGACCTAACAGAAAAATTGCTTAACTTTGTGGTCGCGGACCGCATCTCAGAAGCCCGGTCGGGGTTTTGTGGGTGGGGTCTGCGGACTTTTTTATTTACAAGCGTTTATCCGCGCTGGTTCTTGACCAATCGAAATTCTCGCAAAATTTCATTTAGAAGTCAAGGATTGAGCAACGGTAGATGCCCGTGGTATGTAATGTCATGCATTCGGCATAATGTCTTGTGAAAGACATAGCCGGACGTGTATGTTGCATATATGCGTGGGCTTCTGCGTTGCCGTCCGACTTCTAAAGGGCAATGCGAGAAGCCTCGATTGGTAGGACGGCAACAGATACAGATTCCTACGCTTTTTTCTTTTAACTTACAAACGCCGGAGAGGGGAAGACTGTGGCGTGGAGATTAAAACCACTTATGAAAGCTAAATTTTTAGCCTTGCTTTTATTCTTGTTTTTATTGAATCCCATGGGAATGAGTGCTGATTCCCGAAGGATATGGGATTTCACTAAAGGTCTAAGTGCGAGGACGGTCGAAAATCTTAATGCCGATGAAGAGCATTGGACGACGGACCGCACGGACAGCAACGGTGTAACCGACAGATGGAAAATTGTTGGAGAGTTTTCGTATACAGAACCTCTGAAAGCTGATGGGGAAATAATTGCGGAGACGGACAATCTTTTGTTTGCCATTGCCGGTCAACCTACCAACTCAATCCTTATCTCTCAGGATAATCTACGTCTTGGCCGTCCTAATTCCACGATTACTTTTCCGCATTTGAGAAACGGACAGACAGTTACCATTGTCGGCCAATCTCCTAATAAAACTGCGGATTCGCGAGGAATATCTCCCGTTCAGGACTATCTTAAATACGTTGGCGACGAAAATGCCCTGGTAGACGGCCAATGTATATTCCTTGGAAGAGAACTTCCGGGCTCGCAAGACGTATATATGTTCTCATGGCAGGTTCAAACAGATGAAGATGGAGAGGTCGATGTTCAGTTTCAGATCGGACCTGAGGGTGGAATTGATTTCATGATGTTTGCAATTGATATCACTCCGTCTGAAAAGGACAATATTATGGCTCGGGG
>JAIDTS010000409.1 GCA_029060585.1 Muribaculaceae bacterium | reverse complement strand
GATTACGGGCTGCTTCGCATCGCCCGGAGAGCGCAGAGCAAAAGCGCAGTTCCTGCGCTATAGGATTGCAAATCAATATGAATAAACAAGCGAAACTTAAAACAATGAAAATATAATGCAGAAAATGAAAACACTGATAATAGAAGGAAAAGAGAAAGTAGACATCATAGAGAAAGAGATTCCCGCCGTAAAACCCGACGAGGTGCTCGTAAAGATAGGATTCGTGGGATTCTGCGGATCTGACCTCAATACATGGCTCGGACAGAACGCCCTGGCCATCTCTCCTGTCGTGCCCGGACACGAGATCGGAGGCACTGTCGAGGAGATCGGCGCCGAAGTGCCTGAAGGACTCTTCCGCAAGGGGATGCACGTGACCGTGAATCCGTATACGGCCTGCGGCAAGTGTCCCTCATGCCGCCGCAGACGCCCCAACACCTGCCGCGACAACCAGACCCTCGGCGTGCAGCGCCACGGCGCCATGCAGGAATATATCGCCGTGCCCTGGGAGAAGATAGTGGAGGCGGAAGGACTCAGCGTCAAGGAATGCGCCCTTATCGAGCCGATGAGCGTAGGATTCCACGCCGTGGCCCGAGGAGAGGTGACAGACATAGACACCGTAATGGTGATCGGATGCGGCATGATAGGCGTCGGCGCCATCGTGCGTGCTTCGCTGCGCGGAGCGAGGGTGATCGCCGTAGACCTCGACGAGAAGAAACTTGAGCTGGCCAAGAGACTCGGAGCGGCCTACGGACTCGACTCCACTAAGGCCGACTTCCACGACAGGCTCATGGAGATCACCGGCGGCGACGGCCCGGACGTAGTGATTGAGGCGGTCGGAAGTCCTTTCACCTACAATCTCGCGGTCAACGAGGTGTCGTTTGCAGGACGCGTCGTCTGCATCGGATATTCGGCTCAGCCCGTCACATTCCAGACCAAGCTCTTCGTGCAGAAGGAACTCGACATCCGCGGCTCGCGCAACGCCCTGCCTGAAGACTTCAAGGCAGTGAAGGAATACATGAAGCGCGGCACGTGTCCGGTCGATTCCCTCGTGTCGGCCATCGTCAAGCCCGAGCAGGCCGCCGAGATTCTTGATTACTGGAACGGCCACCGAGGCGACGTATTCCGCATCCTCGTTGAGTTTTAACGCTGATAACGGTGAAAACGATGATAACGCCGAAAACCGGTTATCCCGTCAAGGACTTTGGGATGCCGACCAAGCGATATGTGCAGACGCTGACCATCAGCGAGGATCCGGAGCTGCAGAGGCTCTACAGGCAATGCCATGCCGAAGAAAACGCCTGGAAGGAGATTGCGGATGGAATCCGCCAGGTGGGAATCCTTGAGATGGAGATCTACATCCACGGCAACATACTGACCATGATAGTCGAGACCCCGCTCGACTTCGACTGGGATGAGGCTATGGCACGTCTGGCTACCCTGCCGAGGCAGGGGGAGTGGGAAGCCTACGTGGCGCGTTTCCAGGGCTGCGATCCCGACGCAACATCCGACCAAAAGTGGCAGCTGATGGACCGTATGTTCCATCTCTATGAGTCTTAAGTCTTGAGTCTTCAGAGACTGAGAGCCGCGTAGCCAGCGGTGGAATCTCGCGCAGAGGGGCATGAGGGCTCGCGGAGTCATCATCATTCGTCGGGCGCATCCTTCGAAGAGGGAGCAAAGCGCGCAGAGCTTCTCTCGCTGACGCTCGCGTAAAGTTACCATCGGCTGCCCCATTCCTGCAATGCGGAGCGCAGCGAGCGAGCCTCTGCGCCCTTTGCTTCCGAGTGCCGAATCGGCGATTAGAATGAATTGCTCAGCGAGCCCTCAGCCCCTTTGCGCGAGATCAAATCCGCGACAGCCGGCGAAGCCAGGCTCAATGACGTATCAGCGTGGGCCTGGCCCTCGACATGCTTCTTAAGACTCAATGACAAAAGAAAAAAATCCGCGTTCCATCCGGCCACGTCAGCGCCCCCGGCAGGGCAAAGCCCGCAGCCGATCAGCGTTGCCTGCCCCTCCTTTCTCATCCAAGATATAAAAAGAATCTAAAGCAACGCTGATGGCGAAGCGCTTCGCGCCGCCAGCTTCGCCGATATGGCCGGATTTTCGCGGATCTTTTATATTTCGGTATGATTCAGACGCTTGCCAGACGCAGATTCGTGGCTGAGCATCGCTACGCTCGCTCACGCGGATCCAGTCGGCGGTGGAATCTCGCGCAGAGTGGCTTCCTGCTGACTGCCGGTCGCGCTCGGAGATCGCTCCCCACCGTGATGCCACCCCATACTGCGAAGCCTATCTGAAGACTGAAGACTGATTCTATGGATAAGGGGCGGGGGAGCGTTCTATGCGGTATCTTTGCCGAAAAAAACATTTTTTCATTATGGCAGGGATATTCAGCAAGGCGTCGACGGCATGGGGCCGCATGGACGCCTTCCGCGCCGATCGCGCTCGATGCAAACGCTACGTCTACGGCGGACAGTGGGAAGACCGTATAGACACTTCGCTCGGACGAATGACCGAGGGCGAGTTCATGCGCCGCAACGGTCAGGAGCCGCTTAAGAACAACATACTCCGCCGAATACTGCGCAATGTAGTAGGGCTTTACAGGAGCCGGTACAAGATCCCGAGGTTAGACTCCCGGGAGACTGAGCTAAGGGGGCAAGCCCTAAGGGAAGCAAACAGGAAGTTGCGGCGGTGGTTTGCGGATAACGCAATGGATGAACTCGCCCCTCGTCTGCTTGAGGAATTCCTGATCTCGGGAATGGTGGCCGTAAAGGTCTCCGACGGACACATCCTCCCGGTCACTCCCGACAACTTCTTCTTCCACTCCGAAGGCTACGACCCGAGGGGGCGCGACGTAGACCTGATAGGGGAGGTGCACAGAGTGGGGTTGCTCACGTTGATGGAGAAATTCTGCAAGACGACCGACGACTGCCGGCGTATCACCGAGATATACGGCGGCAGAGAGCGCGGCTCAGACGGTTGCCGCATCACGGAGGTCTGGCACAAGGAGACGCATATCTTCGCCATGATCCACGACGAGGATGCGGCCACCCTCCGGATCCTTCCGATAGAGTCCGCTTTCTCAAGACTTAACACTGAAGACTTAAGACTAAAGACTGAAGACTTAAGACTCATCTCCAGGTCGGGCTGGCGCTGCTCATGGTTCGCGCCAGACGGCACCTTGCTGCGCGAGAGCGGACTCAAGGAGCGTCATCCCTACGTCTTCAAGGCCTATCCCTTTCTGGACGGCGAGGTGCACTCCTACGTCAGCGACATCATCGACCAGCAGCGATTCGTAAACCGTCTGATCTCGCTCTACGACCTGATCATGCGCTCCAGCGCGAAGGGAGTGCTTCTTTTTCCCGACGAATCCCTTCCGACAGGCATGGACCTTCAGGATGTAGCGAGGGAATGGGCGCAGTTTAACGGCGTGATTCCCTACCGTGCCAGGCCCGGAGTGCCGATGCCGACGCAGGTGAGTTCCAATTCCACCAATATCGGCATAGCCGATCTCCTGAAGATCGAGATTCAGATGCTCGAGGACATCAGCGGCGTTTCCCCGACGCTTCAGGGAAAGCTCGTGGCGAACTCCACGAGCGGCACCCTCTTCGCCCAGCAGAACGAGGCGACGCAGACCTCGCTGCTCGACATCCTCCGCTCCTTCGACGACTTCATCCGCCTGCTCTCCCTGCGCGTTCCTCTCCTCTGAATCCCTCGCTTCTCGAGCATCCTGACGTATTCGCTTGCGGCCAACTTTCAGGTATTCAGAATCCTATTTCCAATACATAGACAGGTTCCACAGTGTTTCCGATATCGGATACCTTCTCCCCGTCGCCCTGATGACTTGGTTGCACGAAGACGTGCAGTTGCCGTCTGTCGTTCCAGAGGTTGAGGTCGTGCGAAGGCTCCCAGGCATCGACGCTGAAGTCGGTCAGGTCGGTCACGCTCCATTCCTTCTTTCCCAATTTTGGAGTATACGCGACGCTCACCTTGCTTCCCCGCTCCTCATCGCGGAAGATATAGCATGCCTTCTTCCCGTCAGATACGATACGGGGACGTGCTATAGGTATCATCTTTGTGCCTCCACCGGAGAGGGAGAAGGGGGTATGTCGCTCGCCGACCTTGCTCATATTCCATTTCTTACCGTCGTGCCATACCAGACGGTACTGAGGGGTATCGCTGTCCTGATCTCGCCAGTAGGTGGCTATGAAGGGATTTCCATTGGCGTCGGCAGTCATGCTGGTTTGATTGATGAGTTCGGAGTTCTGCGGTATTTCCCATGCCCTCTCAGCGGAAGCGAGCGTGATTGGAAGCTCATACAGGCTTCCGTCGCTGCGCTTCCAAGTCTTGCCGCCGTCGTCCGACTTCGCGTAGCAAAGGTCATGGTTGGTCTCAACAAGCCAGGTCTCGCGCCATACCCATGAGAGATGCAGCGTGCCCTTCGGGTCGGTAAACATCTGCCAATAGGCGTTGCGCTCCCCCTCGCCGTCGATCAGCACATCGTGGACACGGCTCCATTTCCCTTCTTTGGTATTGTATCTGTTGAGCACCAGATTTCCCCGTCCCGATGCCCCGGAACGGTAGGCAAAGATCATGTCGCCATCGGCCAGAGTATAAAACTCAGGATAGGTGACATCCTGCTCGTCAGTGCCTGTCATCGACAGAGGTGCGCCAAGTTCAAGGCTTCCGGGAGCCACTGACCTGGCGTAGCGGAGAGGATTGCCATGATGGTCGAAGGAGGCATGGAGGTATCCGTCGCCGTCCACTCCGATGCTGATCACATTGTGTCCGTCGGTCACTTTCCCTTTGTATTGAGTCCGGTGCAGCGTCCAGTCATCGGTTCCGAGCTTTCTCTTGCCCAGTGTCACATATCCGTCCCTGTCATAGTAGGCGATATACTGCGTGTCGCCGTGTGTGGCCAGAGAACTTCCCCTGAAGACCGTGGTATTGACCGACGTAGCAGCATACCCGTCGCCTACATTGACAAGCCTACCCTCGGGGGTCTTTCCCCATGACATCATACTGCCGAAAGCCACGGCAACCGCAATCAAATAGATATTTATTGATTTCATGCTGTATTTTTTTTTTACTGTCAAGACTTCTTTTTTATGTAGCTGATGCCTGACGGCATCTCCTCAACAAGTATAGCTTTTCACATACTTGTCACCGTCATACTTACGTACTAAATAATTGAAGTGATTACGATCCAAGAACTGGACTAATTGGGCGAAAACGTATCTGTCTTTATTTATAACGGTCTGATTCTGACCGCAAAGATAAAATCAAATCCGTTGACTCCAAATTTATTCACAACAAATTGAATCTCAACAATTTCAAAGTGCTCTTATGATTTTTTAGTGGACACTAATGATTTTACTGGATTCATCATTTTCATATCTTTATGTTACCCAGGCAAGTTCTATCTCAAAACACGCCATTATAAATATCCGGTCCATAATATCTTACCCCGCCACAAAGTTAAGAATTTTTTTCGATAATCTCACATACATAAGTAGCTTTTTCCATCTTC
>JAIDTS010000408.1 GCA_029060585.1 Muribaculaceae bacterium | reverse complement strand
TCACAGACTCGGATCTGGAGAAGATAGCACACTACACAATCAACGCCGTTGAGTCACGCGCCAAAGACATGAGTGTGCTCTGTCCGCCGGAGCGCGCGGTGGCTTCCCCCGTTAAGGTGCTTGAAGGGTTCCGCGACATTACCCTTGAGACAGCACCAGCATTTATCAAAGAAATGGGGCTTGCCATGAATGATGCTGATCTCATGACCGTAGTGGAATATTTCAAAAAGGAAGGCCGCGACCCGAGGGAAACAGAACTCCGTATACTCGACACATACTGGAGCGACCCCTGCCGCCACACGACCTTCATGACAGAACTCACGGACATAGAAGTCGAAGATAGTCCTGTAGCCGAAGACATCAGGACTTCTCTCGATCTCTACAGACAGATGCGTAAAGATCTCGGCCGCGAGGAGAAGCGCATTTGCCTGATGGACCTTGCCTGCATCGGAGCACGATGGCTCAAGGCTAAAGGAATACTCGACGATCAGGAAGAAAGTGAGGAAAACAACGCCTGCTCCATCGTCATAGACGTAGACACTGAAAACGGCGAGAAGGAGAAATGGCTCCTCATGTTCAAGAACGAGACCCACAACCATCCTACTGAAATAGAACCCTTCGGAGGTGCGTCCACATGTCTGGGCGGGGCCATCCGAGACCCCCTGAGCGGGCGTAGCTATGTCTATCAAGCAATGCGTGTGACCGGCGCCGGCGACATCTATAAGCCGGTAAGCGAGACGATGAAGGGCAAACTTCCCCAGCGAGTGATCTCGAAGCGTGCCGCAGCAGGCTACAGCAGCTACGGCAACCAGATAGGCCTCGCCACAACACATGTGCGCGAGATATTCCATCCCAACTACGTCGCAAAGCGCCTTGAGGTGGGAGCTGTGGTAGGAGCCGTAAAACAGGCCGATGTGCGCCGCGAACGTCCCGCTGCGGGCGACGTAATCCTTATGTTTGGCGGTCGCACCGGACGCGACGGTATCGGCGGAGCCACCGGTTCAAGCAAGGAGCACAATGTAAGCTCTCTCGAACAGTGCGGCAGCGAGGTGCAGAAAGGCAATGCACCCGAGGAGCGTAAGATAGAACGGCT
>JAIDTS010000407.1 GCA_029060585.1 Muribaculaceae bacterium | reverse complement strand
ACTTGAACCCGCGACCTCCGGCGTGACAGGCCGGCATTCTAACCAGCTGAACTACCGCACCAGGATTCCTTTGTGGGGAGTTACCATCGGGCTTTCTTCCCGATTGCGAGTGCAAAGTTACAACAAATTTTTCATTCCCGCAAATTTTTCCCAAATTTTTTTATTTTTTTATTCCCTCCTTCGCCTCCTCGATATTTGTGCGCCCAAAATTCTCAATTCCCAATTCTCAATTCTCAATTATTTTGTTATATAAATATGATTCTTGATTGCCATACACATAAGCATTCTCCTGCCCCCGGCGCTATCATATCGACTTCGCCGATAGGATTCGTCGCACAGGGAAGCCAGATGTGGTCGGTAGGGCTGCATCCCTGGGACCTCCCGCTCTTCTGCGCAGACAATCTCCGGATAAAGGACGAGATATGGGTAGAACTCGTAGCCGCAGCCGCGTCTCCTTACGTGGCCGCCATCGGGGAGTGCGGCATCGACCTCTCCCACGGCGGACTGCTGGCCACCCAGATGCTCGCCTTCAGAAAGCAGGCACTCCTCGCTGAAAGACTCAGGAAACCACTCATCATCCACGCAGTCAAGGCCCACGATATCATCACCGGGATGAAAAAAGACATCAATCCCGAGATGCCCTGGATCATCCACGGATTCCGCAACAAGCCGACCATAGCCGAGATATATCTCAAGGCAGGATGCTGGCTCAGCTTCGGCGAGAAATTCAGTCCGGAATCACTCGACATCACTCCGCCCGACCGTCTTCTCGCCGAGACAGACGAATCGGAGCTGCCGATAGAAGCCATAATCATGCGTCTGGAGGAATCAGCGCAGAAACCTCTGCGCGACCTGATCATGGCAAACGGACAAATCTTTAAAACTCCCTCTCAAAAGAACGACATCACTATAATATGAACAGACATATACTTCTGACAGCAACTTTCGCCGCAGCAATCCTTTCGGCATCCGCGCTCCGCCTCGAGCCGATAAAATACGCCGACATGGAAAACTGGGTGACTCGCAACATCACTGAGTCGAAGATCATAGGAGGCAACGGAAAGACCATCTACGAGATAGCTCCGAAGACTACCATCAACGGAAACAAACCCTACAGTAACATGGGAGGGTCTCCATGGGCTACTTCCAACGCATACGCCAAGGTGTGCGGGGTAGTAAAGGGCTCGACTACCGTTTCTCCGGCCAAGCG
>JAIDTS010000406.1 GCA_029060585.1 Muribaculaceae bacterium | reverse complement strand
TCACGCCGCTTCTTCCAGACGCAACGCCCCGTGCTCTGGGAACATCCCGATGCCGATGAGGAAGGATACATGTATGGCCATACCGACAACTATCTTCGTGTCCGCGCCAACGCATCCGATTCTCTATACAATACCATCACTCCAGCTCTCCTTACCGGCTTTCTGGACACAGAGACACTGACCTCCACCCTCCCTGAAGACTAAAGATTAAAGATTAAATATAAAAGACTAAAGATAAAAGCCCTTAGGGACTCTAAAGGCTGAGGGTGCAAGTCTTTAAATAATTGCTAATTAATATTTAATAATTAATATTTGTAAAAAGTGGCACTCGGAAATATCCTCTCGGTGATAATTCTCAACTGGAACGGTGAGAAGCTCCTCAAGGAGTTCCTCCCCTCTGTCATAGCCAACACTCAGGGCCCTGATGTGGAGGTGATTGTCGCAGATAACGGCTCAACCGACGCCTCACTTGAGATATTATGCCGAGATTTCCCTAATGTAAAGTTGCTGACATTTGACGAGAACCTCGGATTCTCCGGCGGCTACAATCGTGCGATTGCGGAAGTGGAGTCGGAATTTGTCGTGCTTCTGAATTCGGATGTAGAGACGCCTCCCGGATGGTGGCAGCCTCTTCTTGATTTCATGAACTCGCATCCGGGTGTTGGTGCATGTCAGCCAAAGATACTGTCGTATAAGAGGAAAGATATGTTCGAGTATGCAGGAGCGGCGGGCGGACTGCTGGATAAATATGGATATCCCTATTGCCGTGGACGCCTTTTCGACCGTATTGAATACGACCTCTGTCAGTACGATACCGGACCCGAAGACATCGCATGGGCATCCGGAGCTGCTTTGATGGTGAGGAGAGATGTCTATCTGGAGGCCGGAGGTCTCGACGAGCTCTTCTTCGCCCACATGGAGGAAATCGACCTATGCTGCCGTATCTACAACCTCGGCTACCGGGTCTGTGTCGTACCTGAATCCCATGTCTATCATTTAGGCGGTGCCTCGCTTGCACAGGGAAATCCTAAGAAGACATATCTGAATTTCCGCAATAATCTACTTCTTCTCCACAAGAACCTTCCCCAGAAAAAAGGCAAGCGCCTGCTTTTCAAGCGTAGGCTCATGGATACACTTGCATTCCTGATGTTTGTAGCCAGGTTTGACCTTGACAACGCTAAGGCGGTCTTGAAGGCACACTCTGATTTCCGGAAGATGAGGAGAAACTATGTAGTCTATCCCGAACGGGACATACTCTCCACTCTCCCCGGTGCGGACCGCTGCATAGTCCTTGACCGCTATCTTCCGTTCTTTTAATTCATAATTCTCAATTCTCAATTCACAATTAGGAAAATTCTCAATTATAACATATGAAACCTCTTATACTTGTAAGCAACGACGACGGCTATATGGCCAAAGGTGTTCATGAGCTCATGGCAATGCTTGTTCCCTACGGCGAGGTAGTGGCCGTCTGTCCCGACCAGGGACGCAGCGGACAGTCTATGGCTCTCACTTTCGATGCTCCCCTGCGTATCCGAGAGGAGAAAAGTCCGGTAGAAGGGACAAGGCTTTTCAGCTGCAACGGCACCCCCGTAGACTGTGTCAAGATATCCTGCTATTCCGTGCTTGAAGGACGTGTCCCAGACCTTGTGGTGGCTGGTATCAACCACGGCAGCAACGCCGCCGTCAACGTTGTCTACAGTGGCACCATGGGTGCAGTGCAGGAAGGTTGCTCATGGGGCGTGCCGGCCGTTGGTTTTTCCCTCACTACCCATGATCCTGATGCCGATTTCTCCGCCGTCAGGGAGGCGGTAGACTTCCTCATTCCGAATATACTTGAGAAGGGTCTTCCAAAGGGAACTTTCGTCAATGTCAATGTACCGGCCGGCTTTGCGGTCGCCCCTCTTTCGTTCTGTCGCGAATGCAAGGCGCACTGGAGTGAGGAATATAAGAGGTATGAGGATCCGATGGGTCGTCCGTTCTATATGCTTGCCGGCCATCTTGTCAACGACGAACCGGACTCCACCGACACTGATCTCTATGCGCTTGACCATGGCAGGACTTCCGTAGTGGTTGAGGCACTCGACCGTACTGCACCCGCACCCCTCGTCCCGACTTGGATAAAGGCAGAATCAGTAAATTTCATGACAAGGTGAAATTACAATAATTAAAAATGGTCAAAAAGTGTGAATTTTATAATAAATTCACACTTGATGACTTGCTGCTATTTAATAGGTGTGAAAAAATGATTAACTTTGCACTACCATTAGAAAAGACATTCATACAGTAAAGACCAATTAATCGTTTCATTGACAATTATTGTTGCATTAGTAAAGTTATGGATTAATAGTTAAATTAGGATTAGGACATACGTCAGCTTGCGAAGGATTTCGAGGGCTGTCGGAAAAAAAGGACACGTAGCGATACGAGTCCTTTTTTTATTTTGCAACTTTTTTCGCTATTTTACTTGACTTTAGCGTGAAAATGTATTATCTTTGCATCCGTTTCTAAGTCCGCGGGTCGGACGATGCAGATAAATCTGAAAGATGAAACCACAAAAAGAGGTAAAGATATCCAACTGGGCTGCACATACCACTACAGGTGTGAGCGTTACGCTTGCGCTCCTCACGCTTGGCCTCATAGCGATGATTTGGATAGCAGCGACTTCTGAGTCGCGGCGTATGTTGGAGAAGATTGAGATAAGCGTGGTAATGGCCGACGGTGTGACCGATGAGCGGGCCAAAGCCATTTGCGAGGGTATTGAAAAGACCTCCTTCGCCCAGAATGTGCGTCTCATCACCAGACACCAGGCGCTTGAAAACTGGAAAGAAGCAACTGGAGAAGACCTTGAGCACGTTTTCGGTGTCAATCCGCTGTCGCCTGAGGTTGCCTTCACCGTTGCTGCGGATTACTCATCCGTAAGGGGTATAGAAAGCATAAGAAAAAGCGTGTCGGCGGTCGATGGCGTTGCGGAAGTGGGCACCCCGGACAGTCGCATGATAGAGACGATGAACACCAATATCCGTCGGTTGACGCTTGGCTTCACAGTGCTTGCCGTCATTATGCTTGTGATATCGTTCGTGCTGATAAGCAATACGGTGCGACTTTCGATCTATTCGAAAAGATTTACTATTCATACGATGCAGCTTGTTGGAGCTACTGATGCCTTCATACGTCGTCCCTTCATTATGTCCAATGCCATAGTAGGTGCTCTCTCCGGTCTGTTGGCCTGGGGAGTGCTGTGTTGCGCAGTCGCATTCAGCGGTCGTATGGGAATGGATCTCTCATCGCTGATTGGCTGGAGTTGGATGGGAGTCTTGGGGGTCGGCCTGACAGCAGGAGGAGCCCTTATATGCGCCTTTGCCGCAATGCTCTCCACCACCCGCCATCTGCGCCAGGACTACGGTGAACTTTTTAAATAGTTGTCAAGTTTTCAGCGTTGTCATAGTTGTCTACGATAATCGAAGAAACTCTGAAAACTCTGAAAACAACGAAAACTCTGAAAACAACGAAAACTGAGAAAACATAAATGAAGATAAAAATGCCTGCTCCCCAACAGGGAGACATAAAGAAAGTAGATGAAAGCCAGCGACCGTTCGGGCGCAGGAACTATATTGCTATGGCAGTTTGCCTGGCGCTGATCGTGATAGGGTTTCTGTTGATGGCCGGTCCCGGCAGTTCGGTGGAGGAAGGTTTCAATCCCGATATTTTCTCCACACGCCGTATCGTGGTAGGTCCGGCCGTGACGTTCCTTGGATTCATTCTTATGGCTTTCGCCATACTTCTAAAACCGAAAAAAGACTAAAAAATGGATTGGTTAGACGCCCTTATTCTCGGCATCGTCCAGGGACTTGCCGAATATCTTCCAATATCCTCAAGCGGACATCTCGTCATATTCCGTGAAATCCTTGGTCTTAAGCTTGAGGGAGACGATGCCCTGCAGTTCGACGTCATCCTGCATGCCGCCACAGTCTGCAGCACGATCGTGATCCTATGGCCTATGTTCCGCGATCTATGCAAGAGTTTTTTCACCTTCAGCCGCGACGACAACTTCTGGTATGTCGTCAAGATTCTTGTCAGCTGCATTCCCATCGCGATTGTCGGCTTCTGCTTCAAGGATCTTGTTGAGGGCCTTTTCGCCGGAAATCTTACTATAGTCGGCATATGCCTTCTGGCTACAGCCGGCCTGCTGACATTCGCCCACTTCAGCGATCGCCTGATGGGCGGAAAGATGGCTCCGGCCAACCGCGGACGAGACATCACCTTCGCCGACGCCATTACGATAGGAGTGGCACAGGCCGTGGCTGTCCTCCCGGGACTCTCCCGCAGCGGCACCACCATCGCTACCGGTATCATCATCGGCGA
>JAIDTS010000405.1 GCA_029060585.1 Muribaculaceae bacterium | reverse complement strand
ATAGCAACTTACTTCACCCGCTCAGACCTCCTTGACACAGGTCAGTGGCATCTTGCCGTAGACATTTCAAAGCATGGTTTCGGAGCTTGGCTTCTTCCGGATGCAGCGCTCGGAAAGGCTCCGCGCGTAATTATCAGGCAGACATGGAAGCCTTCCGAGGAAGGTCTGCTCGGCAGAATTGAAGACGCCGTCTACGATAATCCCACAGTGCTCGACGATTATTCTGCAGATATCATCGTTGAGAGCGACCGGCAGCTTTGGCTACCGGCTGAGCTTTACCCTTCGGATGATGACTGCGCTGACGCCTACGTGTCGGTTTATGGCGGAGACATCCTTGATGTTATGGTCAACGACCTCGGAAGGGAAAAATGCGCGTTCATGCTCGCTCCCGGCCTGAAATCCTTCATGCAGCGCTCTTTCCCGGGCGCGAGGATATGGAGCCAGCAGTCACTTCTGAAAGAGACCACTCAGCCCCACGATGCGTTCAAGTGTCTCGTCGACATAAGGGAGGCTACTTTCGATATGATTCTGCTCTGCCGAGGAGAGCTTCTGTGCGCGTCTACACATCTCTGGAAGTCAGAAACAGACATAGCATACATGCTGCTCAACATCATGCAGACTTTCGAGGCTCAATCCAAAGACACGGAAATAGTATTCAGTGGTAATAGAGACGTCAGGCTAAGTCTCGGCAAGACGTTGCAACCGCTATTCAAGACTATAAGCCAGAAAAATCATGATCTTGGCGGAGAGGAGATCCCTACTGCCGTCTATCTGGCTATCAACAGAAAGAAAAGATATGCGTATCATACGAGGTAAATACGGCAAAAGGCGTTTCGACGTGCCTCACAACATCACGGCACGCCCTACGACCGACTTTGCAAAGGAAAATATTTTCAATGTCATCGACAATATCGAGGACATTGAAGGAGAGGATGTGCTCGACCTTTTCGCCGGCACTGGGGCCATCAGCCTCGAGTTTCTTTCGAGGGGAGCTCGTGCTGTGACTTCAGTGGAGATGGCCGCAACACAGGCTAACTTCATAAGAAGCGTCAAGGAGAAACTTGGCGACGATGCCCTCCGGGTAATCCGTGGAGACGTTTTCAAGTTTCTCGCCTCAGTCAAGAGGCCATACGACATCGTCTTCGCCGACCCTCCCTACGATCATCCGCGCTTCGACGAGATTCCATCTCTTATTCTCGATTCGGATGCCGTAAAACCCGGGACGCTTGTAATTGTAGAGCACAACGACAAGCATGATTTCTCTTCTCTCCCGGGCTTCGAGCAGCACCGAGCCTACGGATCAGTCAACTTCTCCATCTTCCGCAAGCCGGTGACAGCAGAAACCAACAAATAATTATGCATTATGAATTATGCATTATGAATTTTAAGAACTATGGACAAAAACATCAAATTGGATACTATTGAAGACGCAATAGAAGAATTTAGAAAAGGGCAATTCGTAATCGTTGTCGACGATGAAGACCGTGAGAACGAAGGAGATCTTATTATCGCCGCTGAAAAGATAACTCCCGAACAAGTCAATTTCATGCTCCGTAACGCTCGCGGTGTGTTGTGTGCCCCATTGACAAAGAAACGCTGCAAGGAGCTTGACCTTGGATATCAGGTAGAGGAAAACACATCGATGCTCGGTACTCCTTTTACGGTCACCGTTGATAAGCTCGAAGGATGCACCACCGGAGTAAGCGCACATGACCGCGCTGCAACCCTCAACGCTCTCGCCGACCCAAAATCCACACCCGAGACCTTCGGACGTCCCGGCCATATTAATCCGCTCTATGCGCAAGATCATGGAGTACTTGAACGCGCAGGACACACGGAGGCTGCCGTAGATCTCGCGCGACTTGCAGGACTCGAACCAGCCGGAGTGCTCATGGAGATAATGAATGAAGACGGGTCTATGGCTCGATTGCCTCAGCTCCGTAAAATGGCCGACGAATGGGGACTGAAACTCATAAGCATCCGCGACCTTATTTCATACCGCCTACAGAACGACAACCTTCTTGAACAGGGAGAGGAAGTGGATATGCCAACTGCCTACGGACATTTCCGCCTCGTGCCATTCCGCCAGAAAGACAACGGGCTCGAGCATATCGCCCTTATCAAGGGAGATGTCGCAGACGGAAACCCTGTTCTGGTACGTGTTCACAGCAGCTGCGCTACTGGAGACATCTTCGGCTCGATGCGTTGCGAATGCGGCGAACAGCTGCATAAGGCGATGGAACTGATAGAGAAGGAAGGTCGCGGCGCGATCGTTTACCTCAACCAGGAGGGGCGGGGGATTGGACTCATGGACAAGATAAAGGCATACAAACTCCAGGAAGAGGGCCTTGACACCGTAGATGCCAACCTCCATTTAGGACATAAGGCCGACGAGCGGAACTATGGCGTTGGCGCTTCTATCCTTCACGCTCTCGGAATCAAGAAAATGCGCCTCATGAGCAACAATCCAATGAAGCGCATCGGTCTCGAAGGTTTCGGCATAGAGACCGTGGAAAACGTTCCCCTTGAGGTCCAACCCAATAAATACAACCGATTCTACATGCACACCAAGAAGGAGCGCATGGGACACGAATTAAAACTTAGCTGACCTTACAGTTAATTGAAATGAAAGGAAATATTTTCGCACTGTCAGCTCTCTCCTTATGTCTCGCTTTCTCAGCTGATGCAAAGAAAGTGCTCGACCATTCCAGTTTCGACGACTGGAAGAAAGTGACTAACCATTCCCTGAGCAACGACGGCAAATGGGCTGCCTTCAGTGTTAATCCCCAGGAAGGGGATGGAGTCCTTATCCTTCGCAATACAACGACAGGAAAGGATATCAGCATCCAGCGTGGAGCCGGCGTGGCATTCACGGCCGATAGCCGCTGGGCTGTGGCTAACATTAAGCCTCTGTTCAAGGATACTCGTCAGGCTAAGATTGACAAGAAGAAAAATTTCGATATGCCGCAGGACTCGCTTGCCATAGTCGACCTTAAGACAGGTTCAGTGACAAAGATTCCTCGCGTCAAGGGCTTCAAGATAGGAAAGAAAGGTGGTGATTGGGTAGCCTACAGCAGCTGCGACACGACAGTCTCAAAAGACATGAAGCTCTCTGATAAGGAGGCAGGATTGCCCCTTGTTGTCCGCAATCTTCCTACAGGCGAATCCAAGGTCTTGCCATATATCGGTGATTACACCTTCAGCGAGGATGGACGCCGCCTGGCAGCCGTCTTAAAGCCCGTTGCGAAAGACACTGTCTTCAGCAAGGGGGTTAGGGTGATCTATCTTCCTGAGGACAAGGATTTCATTCTCGACGAGGGTAAGAAGAATTATGGTGCTCCCGTATTCTCTACAGACGGACTCAAACTGGCTTACACAGCTACCAACGACAGCAACGACACAGGAACGCGCCGAATGCAGCTATTCCTGACTTCTCTGGTGTCCGATCCTTCGACTCCTAAAGAGCTCGAAATTGAAATCACCTCAGGCCGCAAGGGACCAAACCTTCAGCGCCCCCATTCCACTGACCCGGAACTTCAGGAGAAGCTCCTTAAGGAGTGGCAGGAAAAAATGGCCGCAAATGCCCCCTCTTCCTTATACATCAACCAGTACTCAAAACCGGTTTTCAGCTACAATGGGAAACGCCTCGTAGTGGGGGTGGCGCCGGAAGTCGCGCCCGACGATACCACTCTCGTGAACTTCGAACGTCCGGATCTCGACATATGGCGTTGGGACGCTCCCTACACACCTCCTCAGGAGAAAAGCAACTTAGACGAGCTTAAGGAGCAGACTTTCCCGGTTGTCATTGACCTCGCTTCCGGCGACTATCGTCTGATAGACTCCAACCCACTCGCCAACGTTGTGGCTCCTAACCGCTGGGACGGCGACTGGGCCCTGCTGAGAGATGCAAGCGAGGATATTGTAAGCCAGCAATGGAACTACTACGCACCCGAGCGGATCAGCGTTGTAAATATAAATGACGGCAAAAGAAACGACATAGGCTACGTATATGAAGGAACGGCGAAACTCTCGCCCGATGATAAATTCGTCTACTGGTTCAAAGACGGCGACTGGTATGCCTACGAGATAGCTTCAGGCAAAACTGTAAACACTACTGAAAACGTACCAAATCCTGTTTGGGACGAGGCAGACGATCATCCCGGCGTTAGGCAGGACTACGGATTCGCATCCTGGGCTGAGGGCGACTCCCGAATGCTCGTCTATGATAAATTCGACATCTGGAGTCTCGATCCTACTGGAAAGACTTCCCCCGTATGTCTTACAAAAGGTTACGGCCGCGACAACAACCTCAAGATCCGCTACGTGAACACTCATGGGCAGGAACGCCGTTTCCTTAAGAATGGCGATCTCATGACTCTTACCCTCTTCAACTATAAGGATAAGCGTAATGGCCTCGCTTCTATGAAATACGGCGTGCCCGCAAAGCCTGAAAACGTAGTCATTGATACTCTAAGCTATACCCAGATCCGTCAAGCGCTCGACGCTCCTTCATTCTCTTTCGTTGAAGCGAACTTCTCGGTGATGCCTGATGTATGGATAGCTCCAAAAGGAATCTTCGCTAAGGCGGTCAAAGTCAGCGACTCCAATCCTCAGGCTAAGGATTACAACTGGGGCACAGCCCGCCTTGTCAGCTGGCATGCTTACGATGGAACCCCTTCCGACGGTGTCCTTTACGTCCCGGAAGATCTTGATCCGAATAAGAAATATCCGATGCTCTGCGTATTCTATGAGACGGGCTCGGAAGACCTCTATACACATTATAATATGGAGCCCTCATGGAGCTGGGTCAACTATCCCTTCTACGTAAGCCGTGGATATGTTGTGTTTGTGCCCGACATTCACTACACTGCCGGTGTGCCGGGCGAATGTGCGTGGAATTTTGTATGCTCCGGAGCAGAGGCTATGTGCGACCGTTATCCCTGGATCGACAGAGAGCGCATCGGCATCGACGGCCAGAGTTGGGGAGGTTACCAGACCGCATATCTCGTGACGCGTACCAATATGTTCGCATGTGCAGGCAGTGGTGCCCCTGTTTCAAATATGACATCAGCATTTGGAGGAATACGTTGGGAAAGCGGATCATCGCGTCAGGGACAGTACGAGCTCGGCCAGAGCCGTATTGGTAGAAATCTCTGGGATGCCCCCGAACTGTATATCGCCAACTCCCCCGTATTCCATGCAAACCGAGTCGAGACACCTCTTCTCATCATGCATAATGATGCCGACGGAGCAGTTCCCTGGTATCAGGGAATAGAAATGTTCATGGCTCTCAGACGTCTCCAAAAACCAGTGTGGATGCTGCAATACAATGGCGAGGCTCACAATCTAAAGGAACGACGCAACCGAAAGGACATCACAGTTCGACTGCAGCAGTTCTTCGATCATTACCTCAAGGGCGACCCGATGCCTGAATGGATGAAGAACGGTGTCCCTATGACGCGCAAAGGTCAGGAACTCGGCTACTAAAACAATTAAGGGAACGCTCAGGCGTTCCCTTAATTGTTTTAATTCATTTCCATGATATATCAAGAAAAATGAAGTCTTATCATGATATATCGTTAGTGAATATTATAGTAAGCCAATTATGCCCAGCGACTTACTTTAGCTTGAGCGTAGCCGATTATGCATTATGAATTATGCATTATGAATTATTCGGTCAGTTCCCCATGCAGGTTCTTCTCCATATATTTCCCTGCGAGCTGCGCTGTGGCTCCCATCCCGAAGAGGTACATCATTTTTGTGATGGCAGCCTCTGAGGTAAGGTCATGTCCTGAAATGGTGCCGGCGTTTGCAAGCCCTACTCCCGCCGAATATTTCATCGGCGACACCATACCGTTGGAACATTGGGATATGTTGACGATCAACAGCCCCTTTGAGACGGCATCCCGGATGCACTCGAAGAGCCACGGACAGCTCGGGCCGTTGCCCACTCCGAATGTCTTGATGACGACGCCCTTAAGCCCGGGAATATTGAAGGTAGCCCTGACTACGTTTTCCTGAATACCGGGAAAAATGTCGAGATACGCTACATTGGTGTCCATGAAGTATTCAACCTTAAACTCCTTTCCCTGCGTAGGACGCAGAAGCGCATCCTTATTATAGGTTATGTCAAGCCCGATATGGGCCAGTTCTGGATAATTGCTCGATTGGAACGCATCGAAATTATCTGCGGAGAATTTCGTACTCCGGTTTCCTCTAAGCAACAGGTCTTGAAACAGTATCGCCACCTCCCTCACCATAGGCCCTCCATCCGTACAGTCCTTTGCCGCTGCCACCTGTAGCGCAGTGATCAGATTCTCCTCGCCATCGGTTCTCACCTCGCCTATCGGAAGCTGAGACCCCGTGATGATGACTGGCTTGGTAAGGTTATTGAGCATGAAACTCAGTGCGGATGCCGTATATGCCATCGTGTCCGTACCGTGAAGGATCACAAAACCGTCATACTTGCTGTAGTTGTCTTCAATCACTTTTGCCATCTGTCCCCAATGCGATGGATTCATATCGGCGGAATCTATCGGCACGTCAAACTGAAAATTGTCTATTTCGAAATCGAGCATCTTGATCTTTGGGACATTGTCAAGAAGATGATCGAAATCGAAAGGCTCCAATGCTTTCGTATCGGGATTTTCTATCATTCCGATAGTTCCTCCGGTATATATAAGCAGTATTTTCGGTTTTTTCACAGACATACGGTATTTCTTTTCAAAGCACAAAGTTAACAAAAAAAAATTATTACCGCAACATTTTTCTATAATTTTTACTACATATCACTCATCCTACCCAACCATTCCAATCAAAATGACACCCCGGAGGGGAGACCGCCAGCTCTAACCCACTAATGAACCATCTGCCGTCTCAAGTGTTAAAATATCAAAAGACACAATAGG
>JAIDTS010000404.1 GCA_029060585.1 Muribaculaceae bacterium | reverse complement strand
TTATTGTCAAGGCCGTTCTGAAGATATCCGTTTTCTCTTCCGCTGAAAGCCTTGCTTATTTCCTTAAACGCCTCGTCCGTCATCTCCGGATTCAGGCCATGTATCTCCATCTCGAAGCGGATGCAGCCGTTTTCTCCGTAGTAGCGGTGGCGGAGAGGCTCCTTTATGGTCTTGATTCCAGCACCCGGAGGGCAGAGCACAATCGGGCAAGATCCGGGCTTCGCGCCCTTTGGAATAAAGAGATAACCATAGATGGATTGTCCCTGCTTTGATACGGTCAGGTTTACAAGCCAACAGTCCATCTTGTCGGTGGTATACTTTGGAGATGGTTCCATCTTGAACTCGAGGGGCACTTTCGAGAGATCCTCGAGATTCTTCGCCCAGAAATCATCGAAATCAGAAGGCATTTTGGTATATGGTTCGATCTTCTCGGGGGAGAAGCCAACCTTTATATGATGCTTGTAGACCGTACCATCCACTTCTGCCGTCAGCCGGAGGTCGCGGAAACCGGGAGTATTCATCGTCCCCATCTTTACGGAAGCCTTGCCGTTTTTAAGAATGGTCTCTCCCTTCGAATCGGATGGCATCATATCGCCACCTATCTCATACGAAAGCTTCGCGCCGTCTACGGGAACACCATATTTATATAACTGGACTTCAACGACGGGATTATCACCTGTCTTGTAGAGCCAGTCAGGATTGTCAGGCACTGTCACCCATAGCACGTCGGAGCGGTAGGGGTAGTTTTCGGCGTAAAGGGCTGCGGAGTTGTGAAGTTGTGAGGTTATGAGGATGAGATTAAGCAGGAAAAGTTTCAACAGTTTCATATGTCAGAGTAAGGAGTATTAAGTGTGAAGGGGTTTTCAACACGATTGCAGCTCTCCGAGCTGAGGAATAAAAAAGCCCGGCCCGCAAGGGGCTGGGCTTTTTATATTGATATCAATGATCAGATGAAGATCAGAGCTTCGGGCCTGCTGCTACAAGAGCCTTGCCCTCGTCGTTTGTAGTGAACTTGTTGAAGTTCTTGATGAAACGAGCTGCGAGGTCTTCGGCCTTCTTAGTCCATTCTGCGGGATCAGCGTAAGTGTCGCGCGGATCGAGGATCTTCGGATCTACTCCGGGAAGTTCGGTAGGAACTACGAAGTCGAAGTAAGGAATGGTCTTAGTAGGAGCCTTGAGGATATCACCGTTGAGGATAGCGTCGATGATGCCGCGGGTATCCTTGATGGAGATACGCTTGCCTGTGCCGTTCCAGCCGGTGTTCACGAGATATGCCTTCGCACCGCTCTGGTTCATGCGCTTAACGAGCTCCTCGCCGTATTTGGTCGGGTGGAGGCTAAGGAATGCAGCACCGAAGCAAGCGGAGAATGTAGGAGTCGGCTCTGTGATGCCGCGCTCTGTGCCGGCGAGCTTAGCGGTGAAGCCGCTGAGGAAGTAGTACTTGCACTGCTCGTCGTTGAGGATAGACACGGGAGGAAGAACGCCGAATGCGTCTGCAGAAAGGAAGATTACCTGATCGGCAGCCGGGCCCTTGGATACGGGGCGAACGATGTTCTTGATGTGATAGATAGGATAAGAAACGCGGGTATTCTCTGTCACGCTCTTGTCTGCGAAATCGCATTCACCGTTTACTACGGTTACGTTCTCGAGAAGCGCGTCACGCTTGATAGCGTTGTAGATGTCGGGCTCGCTCTCCTTGTCAAGGTTGATCACCTTTGCGTAGCAGCCACCCTCATAGTTGAATACGCCTTCGTCGTCCCAGCCGTGCTCGTCGTCGCCGATGAGCTTACGCTTAGGATCGGTAGAAAGTGTAGTCTTGCCTGTACCTGAAAGACCGAAGAAGATTGCGGAGCTGGTCTCCTCCATGTTGGTGTTGGCTGAGCAGTGCATTGAAGCGATACCACGGAGAGGGTTGAAGTAGTTCATCATGGAGAACATACCCTTCTTCATCTCGCCACCATACCAAGTGTTGATGATCACCTGCTCCTTGTCGGTGATGTTGAAGGCAACGCAGGTCTCGGAGTTGATTCCGAGTTCCTTGTAGTTCTCAACCTTAGCCTTGGAAGCGTTATAAACTACGAAGTCGGGCTCGAAGTCCTTGAGTTCCTCTTCAGTAGGACGGATGAACATGTTGGTCACGAAGTGAGCCTGCCATGCCACCTCAACGATGAAGCGAACCTTAAGACGGGTAGCTGCGTTTGCGCCGCAGAAAAGGTCGACTACGAAAAGTTCCTTGTCGGAGAGCTCGTCGATTGCGATCTTCTT
>JAIDTS010000403.1 GCA_029060585.1 Muribaculaceae bacterium | reverse complement strand
AGGCTCGTGGCAGCTGGCATAGCCATACCAGCTGTCATCCTCGGAATTGTAGGTTTAGCCGAGCCCTTCATTACCGATACCGAATGGTTCTCCTCCCTCGGCTACCATATCGACAGGATTAAACCCATCCGCTATGCGGGATACGCCCTGATGTCGGGAGGATTTCTGACCATATGGTACCTTTATAAAAAGAAAAATACCCGCTGGGCTATCGAGACGCTTTCCCTGACTGTACTCGCCCTTGTCTTTGTGGCGGGGCTGGCCATCCGCAGCTTCAACGCCGACATAGGCTATAAGGCTATATCCGATGAGGTCGCGGCCATGAAGAAAGATAATCCAGACGCCGAGGTCATGACTTGGAAGATCGACCGGCCAGAGAACATCGACGCCTATCTCCAGAAGACACCATTCCGCATCGTGGAGTCTGCGGACTCCATGAAAGCGATGCCTATATCATCTTATCCGGCACTTGTCATGACAAGGCAGGATTGCCTGTATGAAGTGCCGGATGTAATGGAAATACACAGGCTTGGCCAAAAGTATGTCGTGTTATACTGCGACACCACAGAAACCAAAGAACCATGAACAAGACATCTGAATACACACTCACGGTAATAGTTCCCGTCTATAATGAGGAAGATAACATGAAGGCACTTGAGGAGCGACTCGGAGCGTGGCTTCCGACGGCTCCGGTGAAGGCATGCGTTCTCTTCGTCGATGACGGATCTGCCGATTCAAGCCTCACGCGCATCCAGGAGATCTGCGGTCGGCACGATGACTTTCTTTATATAGCATTTGAGCGCAACTGCGGTCTAAGCGCAGCCATCAAGGCGGGTATAGACGCCACGGAATCGGAATATGTCGGGTATATTGACGCCGACCTTCAGACCGACCCGGAGGATTTCAACCTACTGATTCCCCATCTCAGCGAGCATGAGCTGGTCATGGGCATCCGCGCCAACCGCAAGGATACCGGATGGAAGCGTTTCCAGTCGAAATTCGCCAACGGGTTCCGCCGAATGATGACGGGGGACAAGGCAACAGACACCGGGTGTCCGCTTAAGGTAATGCATACAGCCAATGCCCGGAGGGTACCCTTCGTCAAGGGTATGCACCGCTTCCTCCCTGCCCTTTTCGGACTTCAGGGATGCTCCGTCAAGGAAATGCCCGTTCGTCATTATCCGCGAGTGGCCGGAGTGTCGAAATTCAGCATGAGCAACCGTCTGATAGGGCCTCTTCAGGACTGCTTCGCATTCCGCTGGATGAAGTCTCGCTGGTTCAACTACCGCATCTCTGATTCCGATCTATGAACTGGCTGGTCTACGGCATAGGCTTTCTCGCCCAGGGATTCTTTTCAGCCCGGATACTCGTGCAGTGGATCATGTCCGAGCGTGCCCGTAAAGTACTCTCCCCCTCGGTCTTCTGGATCCTCAGCATCGCAGGGTCATATCTGCTCTGTCTCTACGGCGTCCTGCGCCAGGACTTCGCGATTGTCTTAGGCCAGTTCATATCTTACTACATTTATCTCTGGAACCTGAAGGCTAAGGGCATCTGGGCTACTACGCCTCTATGGCTCCGTATTCTCCTGATAGCCACACCTATGCTTGCCATATGCGTGGCCGCATCTAACGCCGACATCTTCTTCGACAGCTTCTTCCGCAACAAGGATGTGCCGATGTGGCTGTTGCTTTTCGGTTCCGCCGGCCAGATTATATTTACGCTTCGCTTCGTTTATCAGTACTGGTATTCGGCCCGCCGCGGAGAGTCGGAGCTCCCGCCCTTCTTCTGGATTCTCTCGCTTGTAGGATCGCTCAGCATCGTTACCTACGGAATCATACGCCACGATCCGGTGCTTATCATAGGGCAGTCGTTCGGCCTCATAGCCTATATCCGCAACCTAATGATCGGAGCCAGGAAAAAATAAAGGGATACATCGCTGAGATGCATCCCTTTACCCTTGGGTTATCTACATTAGTTGCTTTCTATAATCTTTCTATCATTTCTTTTCTTCTCTGCGGCGTTCGATTGCACGGTGAACATTATGAATCTCCTTCACTGCGCAGAATGCTGCTGCTACAGTAGCTACCTTAAGTGCAAGTTTCGCTATGTCGAATGCCAAGCGCAGAGCGCTGTCGTTTTTTTCTTCGTGTGCCATTTCTTTGTGTGTTTTTATAGTCAATAAATCAAAATCAATGCGTTTTCAATAGTATCAATCATTATCAAGGTTTCATAAATAGAACATACGAAAACCTCCGGAGGTTCATTTTTCCGGAGGTTTTTCATTTATAAAGGTTACTTTCCCATCTGGAAATGGCGGGATGCGAGGCGGTAGCCGTCGCAGAATACCTCTACTGTGTAGTCTCCCGGGGTAAGTGTCGTATTTACGTCCCAGTAGATTGTCACTGAAATCTCGTCGTTGGCATATTCCACCTGGCGGTGGGTAGTGGCCGGAACGTTTGCCCCGTCCATCGGGAACGTCACGTTGCCTCCGAGCAGCGAGCCTTCCGGAGTTACGATGCGCACGAAGAAGTCCTTCATGCCAGGCGCGGCTGTAGTGTTCGGGCTAACGGTGAATCCGACGGCAAGCTGCTGAGCCTTGCCTATCTTTTTCTCCGTCTTACCCTTCTTGTTGAGGGCAGAGAGGTATAGGCCAGTGATGTTCAGTTTCTTCGCCTGCTTCACAGTCTGAGTGAGTTCTTCGTTGCTCTTGGTGGCGACAGTCACTGCAGACGTGAGCTGTTCGTTGCGAGTGCGCACTTCTTGAAGGTCTTTGCGAAGACCTTCGTTCTCCTTCGAGAGGCGGTCGATTTCCTCAAGATAGTGCTTCAGGATGCCGCGGAGGGTGGCGATCTCACTTTCAAGTTCCTTGATGCGGGCGCGGTTTGCCGCGTTGCTCTTCTTCTCCTGGTTTAGTTCCTGCAGAAGACCCTCCACTTTCATGCGAGCCTGATTGTACTGCTGAACGAGCGAATCGTTCTTAAGATACATCTGTTGATCCTCATACATATTGAAGCTGGCATTAAGCTCGTTGAACTCATTGCTTAGCACAAGCCGGTCGTTGGCAAGCTCAAGGGAGTCGGCACGCGCCTCGGCCTCGTTGAGGCTTGCGGTTCGGTTGTTGTTGCTGACGATCAGTACGATTACGAGGGCAACGAGGGCTAACGCCACTCCGATTGCCGTATAAAGGATTGTCTTCTGTTGCTTGTTCATCTCCGTATCCGGGTTATATCTTTACTGTTATTATCTGTTTTACTAAGAAATCTCAAAATGAAAGTTATTTTCCCCGTCGGGGAAACATGTCTATCCTTTCAACCTGCAAAGATAATAAAAAGTTTTGATATGCGAGCGATAAATGATAGGATAAAAAAAGAAGGCAATCAGACGTGTCACCACTTTGCCGGTCTGATTGCCTTGGATACGTTGGACGTTTTACGTTT
>JAIDTS010000402.1 GCA_029060585.1 Muribaculaceae bacterium | reverse complement strand
CTTAATTATTTCTCAAAACTTGACTTGTTTGGGAGGATTGATTCAAAGGCCTCTTTGATGTTGCTCATGACCTGGTCGTAGTTGCGGATATGCACGTTGTCGTTGAGGCATACGAGCGCATACGACTGATTTCTGATTGCCTCCACAGCCTGTTTGGGTTTCACCATCAGTGGAAACATTTTGGTGTCCTGATATGTGTTGTAGGGCATAAAGTTGCCTCGGCATATCTGCCATGTACGGAAAAGTTCCGGCGTGTAGTCTGTCACTTTCCTGAACCGATTGACCGAAGTTTCTGTAAGTTCCTTTTCTGCAGCATACCATACCTCGTTGAAAGTCTGTTTCAGGTAAGGCTGGGCATTGTGGGGCACCCGAAGGGTGATGAACTTTCCGTAGGGGAGAAGTAGATAGTTCATCCGGGCCTTGCTTCCGTAGGAAGGATCAAACCATTTATCGTGAAACTCCTTCATCACCGTTCTCTTATCGAAATGTCGGTTGATGATGCGGATGTTGTTTTTGATTCTTTTGTAATACTGTGACCATGACGGATTGTATTGAAACGCAGCTATGTCTCGTGGCAACCCCGCGAGGAAGAACCGCTGCTCAGATACCGGCCTTATGATATAGAAGTCATCGTTGAAATATACGAAATGTTCCGCAAGCCCTTTGATTCTGTACATATATCGTTCGATCACTACTGAATTGAAGGTGGGTAGAAACTCTTCAGGTATGAAATCCTTGTGCCTGACAATGTTGAGTCTCGGATTCGACAGATCGAGCCATTCCGGAGGATTACCGGAACATATGAAATGGATTTTCCTTACCCATGGAGCGAAGTTTTCGACTCCTCTGAACCAGTATTTCAGAAAACCGTAATCACGGAAACGTGCTACGGAAACTCCGTTTTTTTCGTTGTCCTTCCTTCCGGAATACTTATCGAATTCCTGTTTCCAGTCCGGGTCGTCCATATTGACCCATGTCACTACAAAATCTATATCCATTGTCTTGAAACTCCCAAAAGGATTATTCGTAATATCTTTTCTCCCTGTCCTTTACGTCGATGTCAAATGTAAATACTGCGTTCATCAACGAGATAAAAACGTTCGGACAGAGTCTCAATAGTTTTGCCCTCCACCATGTTTTAGGCTTCATATATCTCATCGACGGCAAAGGGTAGGCGGTTAGATCACCGCTGATTTTCCGAATTGTCTCGTTTCTCAGTAATTTGTCTTTCTCCCTTCGTGCTATGAATTTTGCTGCGTTGACTGCCGATTTATTTATGTAGGCATTGATATGAATGACATCAGTGTTGCTGGTGCTGGGCGTTTGGAGCATCTTCATGCGGTCTACACATGATAGAAAATAATCATATCTGTTTCTTGCTACGTCGGCGTGGATGATACTTCCCTTTCTCATCCTATAGTGGTACAATGGAGTTGGATCCAGTGCCATTTTTTTCACGTTCTTAAGCCATTGTCCATATACGAAAATATCCTCGAAGTTCCGGCCTGTAGGAAAGTCGCAATCTATGATTTCCCTACGATGAAGCTTGTTCCATACATAGTTGGGAATATGGTCGAATCCTATTTCACGCATTGCCTCTTCGCCGCTTATCACTTCCCTCTTTCGTGTTATGTGCTTGAAGGATCGGCGCCCCACATATTCTTTGATATATCCT
This sequence comes from Muribaculaceae bacterium, assembly GCA_029060585.1. The sequence goes on along the minus strand of JAIDTS010000402.1, from coordinate 9,020 downwards.
ATTTGCGCGATGTCTGCTCCTGTCTTAGTAATAAGGTCATACAGCGTTTCAAACATCTCTGGCTCTGTCCAGTCATCTGAATCTACGAAGCCTATTAGTTCCCCTTCTGCCAGCCTAAGACCTGCGTTTCTTGCATCTGACAAGCCGCCGTTTTCCTTATGGATAACCTTAAATCTGTAATCTGTAGAAGCATATTCGTCACATATAGCGGGGGAAGAATCCGTACTGCCGTCATCGACGAGTATACATTCCCAGTCTGAGAAGGTCTGGCCTTTGATGGAGTCAAGACATTCTCTCAAATGCATCTGCATGTTGAAGACTGGCACTATTATGCTTATCTTTGGCTTATCCATTTTTTTAGGTTTTTGGATTGCAAAATTACTAAAAAATCTAATGTTATACAACTATGACGTAAAAAAGGGAGAAAACCCCTATTGGATTATCTCCCTTCTTTTGATATATTTTCAGCGATCAGAAGTAATAGACTATCGTAGTGACTGACGCCGGATCGATGAATACCTTGTCGTTAAGGTTGAATCTCTCTTGCTTCAGTTTCTTTTCAGCTGTAGTTGTGTATGAGAATACGGCTTTGGTTCCGTCCTGTCGAGGCATGTCGATAGTGATGCCGTTGGTCTTGTCATAATTGGTAAGCACCACTACCAGCTTCTTTCCATCAGGTGAAGTATAAGCCGATCCGAAGAAATCCTTGTTCTCGTCAAGTGTCAGTCCTACGCGCTTATATCCGGGACGTACAAAAAGACTGTAGTTGCCGAGCACCCATAGGTTGGGATTGGCCGTTACCGATCCTCCCTCCTTGAAGTTATCGCTGTATTCTCCACCCTTAGGTGTTGTCTTGATAAGCTCGAAACGGTTCTTCTGTCCGTAACGCTCCACCGACATGGCGGTCCAGTAGCTCCACGATGCGCAGCCCGCAACCGTAATGTCGTTGTGGATCACGCGGCTCATATACTGAGCTATATCGAACTCTGTTGCGTTCTCATAGTTGCCGTCAAGTTCTGCCGGAGCATCCCCGAGCATCGACCATTCCGTCTGGTATACCTTCAGGTTACGTGCCTTGGCGGCGGTAGCCACCTGCTGCCTTACCTGTCGCATTCCTGTCCATGTCCCTTCCGTCCAGTAGCTGTGGCCGCAGATGATATTGTCCAGTCTCTTGATGTCACCCACATATGCGTTTGATGAAGGATTATAGAATGCATTGATAGTGTTAGATCGTTCATTCCCTCCGCCGGTGACGTCATTCCAGGAAGCGGCTTCGGCTATCATAATATATGTGTCAAGATCTCGTTCAGTAAGTGCCTTGTCGAGTTCCTTGACAAGCTTGGCTATTTCTGTGTTCTGCCAGCCTGAACCCTCCTGATTGGCCATGCCGTTTTCTGCTACTCCCCAATCAAATTGAGGTTCGTTGACAGGTGAGATATGTGATATGTTATATCCGGCTTCAGTGAAGTGCTTTGCCACTTCCGCCATATATGCCGCATACTGCGCATATCCTTCCTCCTTAAGGTTGCCGTGGGCGCCGTTGTCGGAATAACCCATTCCATTGAGCGTATACTGTACGAGAGGGGAGTTGCTGAAAAGTACAAACTTCTCGCATCCCATATTCTTAGCCTGCTCCATGAAATAGCGTTGTCCGGCACAGCTGTTCCAGTTATAGCTGCCTGTATAGAGATAGCTCTGCGCACGGTTGTTGAGCGCCATGTTGCTGTCGTCTCCCTGTTCTTCGGTGCCTGCTCCCATATTGACGCGCCACATCGAAAGGCCGATACCCTGCGGCTGTCCGTCTGATGATATATTCTGTGAGAAAAGCAGTTGGGCTATCTCGTTGCGGTTATCTGTCCAGTATTGCCCGATCTGGTTGGGGAGCCAGCAGTCCGATGCAGCGAACCCCTCCATTTCCTGAAACACAGCAGAAGTGTTGACGGTCACTTTCTGCGTTGTCAAGGGGAAATTTGCTTTGGGTGAAGTCACGTCATCATTTTCGCTGAAGCTCGGTCCCTCCGGCACTTCGCTTCCTACGGGATGCTTGGTAGAGACTCCATGTGGCTCGTCGCTGCAGGATGCAAGCATGAAAGCAGCCGCCCCGCACATCGCATATTTTATTAATTTATAATTCATAGTTATGAATTTTTGATAAAACTTCATGATTAATAGTCGATTTCATAATGCAAAATTCAAGAGTAAATAATTATGAATTGTGAATTATGCATTAATTTCAGTTCCATCCGGGATTCTGCTTGATGGCTCCGTTAGAATGTTCTATCTCGTAATTGGGAATAGGGAAGAGCATATCTCGGTCTTCCCTGAAGCGGTATCCCTTGTCGCTTGGTTCCCCCTGATTCCATTTCTCATACATGTCGGCGTCGGCACCGGTATTGTATTTTACGAAACTTCCTTCGGGTCCCATGACGTTGCAGATCATCTTCTTGCCGTTTGAGCAGTCCCAGCGCCGCAGGTCGTAGAGGCGGCATTGTTCGTGCGCGAGTTCTAGTCTGCGTTCTGCACGGATCGCATCGCGAAGTGATGTGCCTGTGGAAGTGACATCAGGAAGATTTACGCGTGTACGCACCTGGTTCAGAGCCCACTGTCCCTGGCCGTCGTCACCGGTCTCGGCGCATGCCTCCGCATACATAAGGAGCACGTCGGCATAACGCAATACGCGATGATTGAGCGGTATCTTGTCTATATTGTAGATTTCAGGCCTATCCTCGAGAGGTAAGAAATACTTGCGTATGATGCGGGCCGATTTGTGCTGTGCCGGATCAATTATATAGCCTCTGTAGTAGTCCGTGGCGGTCCAGCCGAAGTTCTTTATGTAGTCTTGATACTTTGCGTCATTTACTTTGCAAACCTCTGAGTTGTTTGCAACAAACTTAGCGAACTGGTTTTCCCCTGCAATTTCCGTACACATGGTCTTGATGATCGTCCAGCGAAGACGCTCCGTGTCCCCTGCGTCTATGAATGCGTTCTCAAGATCGGAGGTCGGTTGTCCCCAGCTCCAGCCGTCGCCGATGCCGTTACGGCATCCCGTGACTACAGTCAGCGCACCGCCCAGAGCATATGTATCCCCTCCATAGGTCTGCTGAACCTCGAAAAGGCTTTCTGCACTGTTATTATATTTCACGCTCCATACATCGCCGAAGTTATCGAGAAGACGATACTCTCCCGAGTCGATAATAGTCTTGAGTGTGGCTTTTGCCTCCGCCCATTTTGCCTGATAAAGCTGCGCCTTACCGAGGATTCCGAGAGCTGCGCCTTTTGTGATACGCCCCATGTCGGCTGCGGCAAGCTGTGAACGTTCCGGAAGATCCGGAATTGCAAGCTTCAGTTCATCTTCGATAAACTTATAGCATTCCTCCTGCGAAGAGCGTTCCTTGCCTGCGCCCGTGCTCGCATACTCAGTCATGATAGGCACTCCTCCGAAGTTTCTTACGAGATCGAAATAGAAGAAAGCCCGGAGGAATCGTATTTCTGCAAGGCGGCGCCTCTTGAGGCTTTCGTCCATATTGACGTTCGGAATCCTTTCAAGGCCCAGGTTGCAGGTAGTGATACCCTGATAGCGTGCGCCCCAGAAGTTCTGGATAATGCCGTTCATATTGCCGTTTGGCATATAGTGGGAGAGTTCCTGGTAGCCGTCGCTTTGGGTTGTGTTTCCATCCCAGAGGTCATCGGTACACATGTCGGAAAGTAGCCACGTATTGTACACCTGCCACCATCCGCCTCCTTTTGCGATCTGGAAATAGCATCCGCCTACATAGGTCTCAACTTCCTCGGGGGTTGTGAAATAAGTGTCGAGGTTTTCTTGTCCGCGCACTTCCTGATCGAGAAAATCGTTGCAGGAAGTGACTGTCCCGAGGCAGCCTGCCGCAACAAGCGCATATATTGTTTTTTTCATTTTTCTATAATGATGTTTCATGTGAAGTATTAAGGTCAGAACTTAAAGTCAACGCCGAAGAGATAAGTCTGGGGTGTCGGATACTTGGCGTTGCCGATGCCCTTCTCGATCACGCTGCCGTCATAGAATGGACGCTCCGGGTCCATACCTGTATATTTGGTGATCGTGAAGAGGTTCTGGGCGGAGAAATAGAGACGGAGGTTATAGTCGCCGAGCCATTTCTTTGGGAGTGTATATCCGAGTGTTATCAGCTTGCAGCGAAGATAGCTGCCGTCTTCAACATAGAAGCTTGAAACTCGTCCGTAGTTCTGGTTGAGGTCGTTGTAGGAAAGACGCGGGATGTCATTGCTTGTTCCCTCTCCATGCCAAGCCTTCGCAAGCGTGCCGCGATATACGTTCTGACCGCCACCACCTGAATAGCGTTTCTTCTCAAGGTTGAAGACATCATTTCCGTATGTTCCGTAGAAGTTTGCGATGAAGTCCCATCCTTTCCAGTTCAAGCCGATATTGAAGCCAATCATCAGATCGGGGTAGGGATTGCCGATATATGACTTGTCTGAGTCGTCGAGTACTCCGTCGTGGTTGAGGTCCTTGAAGCGGATGTCGCCGGGTTGTGCGTCCGGCTGAAGGAGAGTGCCGTGCTCGTCGGTATGCGCATATACTTCCTCCCAGTTCTGGAAAAGTCCGTCTGCTGTATAGCCGTAGAATCTTGAGATAAGCTGGCCGTCCTCATTGCGTATTATACTTTCGTTAAGGCCTGAACCCGTCAGAACCGGTCCGTCACCAGAGAATTTAATAGCTTTGTTGCGTACGCCGGAAAGCTGGACGCCAACGTCATATCCGAGCTCGCCTGCAGTGTCACGCCAACTGAGCGAGAGTTCCCAGCCGCGGGCACGCATCTCGCCGATGTTCTGGGTGATGGCGCCCATCCATGCAGGATTGCCTGCGATAAGTAGTCCTTGTGCGGCATATAGCATGTCGTGGCTGTTCTTCTGATATAGGTCGAAGGTAAGGTTGAGTCTGTTGCGTAGGAATGTAGTGTCGATACCGAAATCATAGTCTTCAACCGTCTCCCAACGTAGGAACGGGTTACCCATCTGTCCTACTATAGTGGATGGGAAGCGGGTAGAGTTGAACACGTAGTTCACGCCATTGTCCATAGTAGAGAGGAAAAGACCCGGATTGATGTTCTGGTTGCCTACCTTACCCCACCCGAGACGAATCTTTGCCTGGTCGAGCCATCCGCGAGTGCTTTCCATGAAAGCCTCCTCGGATAGACGCCATGCAAGCGAAACGGAGGGGAATGTCGCCCACTTGTTGCCCTGCGGGAAACGGGAGCTGCCGTCGTAGCGGATGGAGGCGGTGAGGTAGTAGCGGTTGTCGAAGTTATACATCACACGTCCAAGTACTGATGCAAGAGTCTGATAAGAGGTTCCTCCGTTTGCGAACTGGTCTCCGGTGCCTGCTCCTACTTCGTGAAGAAGGTCGTTGTTGCCTGGAATGTCCTGGCGTGAGGCGTTTGCCCAGTAGTTGGCATAACGTTCCGCCGTGAAGCCGGCCATTAACGTAAGGTTATGCTTTTCCGCAAAAGTATCCATGTAAGTGGCGGTATTGGTCCAGCTCCAGTTGAGCTGATCGGAGTAGTTTCGCTCGTCGCTATTTTTAGCGCTCTGCTCAAGAGCATCGATGTGGAATGCATAGTTATACTTATCCTCGCGCTGATACCATAGGTTGGCGCCAAACTGAGTGCGGAGAGTGAGCTGTCTGATAGGCTGAATCTGGATGTAAGGGTTCATCAGAAGCTGGAATTTGGTAGAGTGATTGTCCATGCGTGCGAGTGACGCTACCGGATTCCATTCCTGGTTGTTATACGAGCGCTGGAAGTCATTCATAGGATTGGCGGGATCCCATTCCGATTCCGGACGGTAGACTGGCGTCGTCGGGTCCATACCCATAGCTGCTGAGAAGAGCTCGGGAGCTGATTCCCAGCTTTCAAGGTTTGGAGCGAGGTCGAGTCCTGCCTTGAGCCAGTTGGTGAAGTTGTATTCTGTATTGAGGCGAACATTCATCTTGTCCCAATAGCCTCCTTTGAACTGTGAGTTGTTACGGTAGTAACCCGCAGAAAGACTGTAGACGTATTTGTCGTTGCCGCCGCGCACGCTGAGTGAGTAATTCTGAACTACTGCTGTCTTGTCAACCACAAGTTTCCACCAGTCTGTACTGTCTACCTCTCCGTAGTCTACATAAGGTGAGTTCCATGGTGCCACACGTCCGTCATTCTCATAGCGGGCGTAGAATACCTTTTCATATTCGTCAGCCCAGGCGATGCTCGGCTTCGGGATATATTGCCATCCGGCAGATGCGGAGAAGTCTACATGTGTTGCACCTGACTTTCCTTTCTTGGTGGTGATGATGATGACGCCGTTGGATGCTCGAGTGCCGTAGATTGCCGATGCCGAGGCATCCTTGAGCACTTCCATACTCTCGATGTCGTTGTTGTTGAGGAAGTTGATGTTGTCCGTATTCAACGGCACTCCGTCTACTACATAAAGTGGGGCTGTCCCATTGACAGAAGTGACACCGCGGATCATGACAGCCGGATTGGTGCCCGGGCCACCACCGGATACTACCTGTACGCCGGGTACTCGGCCCTGTATTGCGTCCATAGCGTTGCCTGATACCATTTCATTCAGTTCCGACCCCTTGATGGTTGAGATTGACGAGGTGAGGTCGCTTTTCTTGGCTACGCCGTATCCCACTACAACGAGTTCGTCAAGCGAAGTCGCGGATTCGGATAGCTGCGCATTGATGTTTGTCTGTCCTTTGACGGGAATGGATATCTCTTGATAGCCGACATAATTGAAGATCAGTGTTGCGTCTGAAGGTACATCGCTCAGGATGTAGTTGCCATCGAAATCAGTTGCGGTGCCTTTACTCGTACCTTGTACTCTGACGGTGGCTCCTATGAGGGCTTCTCCGTCTTCTTTGGAAATGACAGTGCCAGTGATGGTGAGGTTCTCGGCCCATACCGATAATCCCATCAGCACCGTAAGCATCGTCAAAAGGTATTTTTTCATGATAATTGTCAAATTTTGGTGATAGTTTATCTTGTCTTGCGTGTGCCCAATTACGCACTACGCATTACGCACTACGCATTACGCATTATTGGGCCACAAGTCTTGCCCTTTCGGTGTGGGCGTCGAAGATGAGCTTGAATGTGCCTCCGCGTTCTATCGACTTCATATCGACCCAATTGTCTGGAACAAACTCTTTGCGATATGCTTCGTCCCCCCACTTGTCGAGGTCGACTTTATCTCCGTACTTCCATTGGAAATAATCAGCGTTTCCGGTGTAATGTGGATTGTCGGGATGAACGTTGCCGTAATACATGAACTTGCTCGGATCAGAACTGTCGTCTACACGCCATGTCACGAAGTTCCACCATCCATGCGAATGCCAGTTGTGGATGGTGAAGTGTAGGTCGTCCCCCTTGTTGAGCTTCCAGTCTTCATATACATAGATGTGGGGATTCTTGGAATCCTGAGTCATTTTCATTACGTCGTCCGGTCCTCCTGTCATCGGACCGAAATAATATTCCTGCCACCATGCGTCCGTGTCCCAGCCGCCCCACCATGTGTTGAGATCGTCCCCTCCGAAATGCATGTGCATGACTGGATCTATCGCCTCCGAGATGGAGTAGGGTTCTGCGGAATAGGTGCCGTTGAATGTGTCAAACTTTATCAGATAATAAGAGTTTGCCTGACTCAGTTTTATACGGTTCACTTCATCGGGATTATCGCCCAGAACCGATGCGTTGTCTTTGGAAGGCGCGAAGCATAGCGGTCCGAAGGAGCCCTTCTGTCCTAACAGGCATACCTCCGTGTTGGACTTCTCGTTGAAGTATCTCACTTCGTATTGATATGGCCCTACATGGTCGCATATGATTGGCACTCCGAAGATATCTGAATTCAACTCGTCTTCGTTCGCCACGTCGCAGAGCCACATCTTTTCCATGTCCTGAAGTTCCTGCACCTTTACAAGTGAGGTGAACGACGCTGAATGCGCCGCTTCGTTTGCTTCCTTGTCGTAGGCTGTTACTGTTGCAAGAAGATTCGCTTCTTTGCTTGGCAGCGATAGTTTCTCCGAGAAATCAAATTTCCCCGTTCCGTTGCCTTCCACTCTACGAGGAAAACCTTCTACCGCTTTTGGTGATTCATTTCCGTCCGTGATGTCTACAACGTCTATGTCGACATAGTCCACCACTCTGTTGTCAGCTACGCTGAACTTAAGGTTGAAGCTGGTCTTTTCCTTTATCAGCACAATAACTTCCGAGTCCGGACTTGTCGTGAAATAAGGAGGTGTCCAGTCGCCGTCGAGCGTCACGCGTAGGTCTTGCCGTTCCTTCCTGCCTCCGATATCGGTTACTGTGATCTCGATATTGAAATCCTCGCCGGGCTGGTTCTCCTGGATCTTGAATGCATAGTCGAGATTGTATTCGTTCAATGGCTCTCCATAGATCTCGACGATATTTATTCTTTTGTTTAGGTTTAAGTCGTGGCAGACGAGATCAATGGAGGCAATACCGTCTTTGTCTGTCACTTTGCCGGCGATCTTTATAGATCTTCCGGCTTCAGTACGTTCATGCGAAGTGGTTAGTGTCAGTCCGGGTGCAGCCCCGTCGACATCTTTCCACCCGTTGTCGTTGCTGCAGGCCGTCAGGGCCAGGAGCGCAGGTAGCCCGATGAAGGATGCCCTGCGGCTCATCGTGATTAGGTCCATCTGTAGTTATTAATATTAGGTTAAATATTATAAGGTTCTTTTGTTTTTTATACTTCGTTGCGTAGTCTCTTAGGAGGGGGGGGAGTTCCAGCTCTATCCATAATGCGTAGCCTCTTAAGACTCAATTCTCAATAATTTAAGTTTCGCTTGTTCTCTGCGCTCTCCGGCGACGCGAAGCAGCCCGTAATCTTAGCGTGCTCGCTCCGGTCGTGTTGCGAAGCCAATTATTAATTAATCATTAATAATTAATTATTTATCATTAGCGTTCTTTGCCCCTCTGCGCCCTCTGCGTGAGATTTTTAGAGCTTGCGAAAGTTGAGTCAATAAT
>JAIDTS010000401.1 GCA_029060585.1 Muribaculaceae bacterium | reverse complement strand
GGATATGATTGGTCCGCATCCGGCAGGCAATCCAAGCGTGAAGATATCTGCGGTAGCCCCCGTCAACAAGGGAGAGACGGTCTGGACCGTCGATGCCGGCACAGTGGCACGCCTTGGCATGCTCATCAAGAAAGGCTACTGCGACTACCGCGCGGAAGTGGCCATTACGGGTCCGGCCGCTGTGAAACCGAAAAAGGTGCTCACCGAGATAGGAGCCTCTCTCAAAGACATCCTCAAAGGAGAGCTCAAGGAAGGAGAATCACTGCGTGTCATATCGGGAAATGTCTTGACAGGAACAAAAGTTGATCCCGCTACAGATTTCCTCCGGTTCCCATACCGCCAGGTGACCATCATCGAGGAGGGTGACAGCGCGGATGAATTCATGGGGTGGGCCTCCATGAGTCCGAAGAAATTCAGCATCAAGCGCACTTTCCCCGCTTTCCTGCGCGGTCTTGAGAAGCCGTTCAAATTCGACGCGCGGATCAAGGGAGGACACCGAGCCATGATCCTCAGCGGAGAACTCGACAAGGTGTTTCCGTTTGACATCTATCCGGAATATCTGATAAAGGCCATGATCGCCGGCGACTACGACCGCATGGAGAAACTCGGAATATATGAGGTGGCTCCTGAAGACTTTGCGCTTCCGGAATTCGTAGACACTTCGAAGCAGGAACTCCAGAAGCTCACACGCGAAAGCCTCGAGCGTCTGCGGAAAGACAGCTGACATTGAGTATAAATGCATAATGCAGAATGCATAATGCATAATGATTTTAACTTGAGCAGCTACTTATATAATAATTATGCTTGCTTGAAATAATTATAGAACGATATCTATGAGCAAATTAAAGCAAAAAATCGACAGCATGAAGCCGATGTTTGAGAAGGGAGGCAAATACCATGCCCTCCACTCAGTCTTCGACGGCTTCTATACTTTCCTTTACACGCCCAACGAGACTTCCGCCTCAGGCGTGCATATCCACGATTCCAACGATTCGAAGCGCACGATGATCACCGTCGTGATCGCACTTCTCCCCTGCTGCCTTTTCGGCATGTGGAATGTCGGCTACCAGCATCACCTCGCCACCGGGGAATGCATCGGCTGGCTCGCGCAGTTCTTCTACGGCCTCTGGGCGGTACTGCCCCAGATATTGACCGCCTACATCGTCGGCCTCGGCATAGAATTCATAATAGCCCAGATGAGAGGCCATGAGATTCAGGAAGGTTTCCTCGTTTCGGGAATCCTGATTCCGATGATATGCCCCGTCAGCACTCCATGCTGGATGCTTGCAGTGGCTGTGGCCTTCGCGGTCATCTTCGCCAAGGAGGTGTTCGGAGGCACGGGCTACAACTTCCTCAACGTGGCGCTCGTCACCCGTGCGTTCCTCTTCTTCGCCTATCCTTCCAAGATGAGCGGCGACAGCGTGTTTGTCAGCCTCGGAGGCGCAACTCCCGTCGACGGCTATTCAGGAGCCACTCCTCTCGGCCAACTGGCTACGGCCACTGGCGACAACGTGCACATATATGGAGTAGACGGACAGATGCTTGATTTCGCCAATCTGTTCTGGGGCACCATCCCTGGAAGCTGGGGCGAGACCTCCACATTCTGTATCCTCATCGGAGCTGTGATACTTCTCTGCACCGGTATGGCAAGCTGGAAGATCATGCTTTCTGCCTTTGCAGGAGGACTCGCCATGTCCTATCTCGGATGCGCGATTGGAAATCCGGCATATCCCGTCAGCATGGTATATCCGATCGACCAGCTTTGTCTCGGCGGCTTCATGTTCGCAATCGTGTTCATGGCCACTGACCCCGTGACGAGCTGCCGTACGGAGACAGGCAAATGGATCTACGGATTCCTCATCGGTGTACTGGCGATGACCATCAGGTTCTACAACACCGGCTATCCCGAAGGCGCGATGCTCGCAGTTCTCCTCATGAACTGCTTCGCTCCCCTTATCGACTGGTGTGTGGTCAACAGCAACATTCGTCGCCGCATGAAGAGGATGGCGGTGTGAAGGAGTCATTAACGCTTAATTCAATCAGACCAAGATGAAAATCAATAAAGAAAGCAACGTCTATACGGTGATATATGCCGCAGTGCTCGTTGTAGTGGTCGGCTTCGCGCTGGCCCTCGTCTACCAGGCGCTCCGTCCCGCCCAGCTTGAGAACATAGCCAACGACACCAAGAAGCAGATCCTCGCCGCCGCGCTCATCTATCCTACGGCCGAGCAGACTGTAGGATCGCTCTACGACAAGCACATCAAGGAAAGCTACTGCGTCGACAGCAAGGGTGCGAAAGTAGAAGGAGTGTCTGCCTTCGACGTGGATATGGCGGCCGAAGTGAAGAAGCCCGCAGACGAGCGTGTGCTTCCCGTTTTCGTTTGCTCAACCGACAAAGGAGTGAAGTATATAGTTCCCGTGGCCGGAGCTGGTCTCTGGGGCCCTATCTGGGGCTACATCGCCATGAACGCCGACGGGCGCACGATCTACGGCGCCTATTTCGGACATCAGGGTGAGACTCCGGGACTCGGCGCCGAAATAGAGCGCCCTGCCTTCAGCAGCCAGTTTGAAGGAAAATCTATATTCGGAAGCAACGGAGATTTCGAATCCGTACTTGTGGTGAAGAAAGGGCAGGAGCCAGCAGGACGCGCGTATGTCAACGCCGTCAGTGGTGGCACAATCACGAGCCAGGGAGTGCAGAAGATGCTCTTCACCTCGCTTGAGCCCTACACTGCGTTTTTCAAGAACCTTGAAAAGGAATCCTCCAATTAAGAAAGATCATGGGAAATATCAGAAAAAGACTCGAACCCCTTATCAATCCGCTGAGCAATGACAATCCCGTGATTGTCCAGATTCTCGGCATATGCTCGGCCCTGGCCGTCACAGCCAAGCTTCAGCCCGCAGTGGTAATGACCATCTCGGTGCTCGCCGTGCTCGCTCTTTCCAATGTCATCATCTCCCTGATGCGAAACACCATCCCGACATCGATCCGCATCATCGTCCAGCTGGTGGTAGTTGCCGCCCTTGTGGTCGTAGTAGACCAGGTGCTGAAGGCATGGAACTATGAGGTCAGCAAACAGCTCTCCGTCTTCATCGGCCTCATCATCACCAACTGCATCATCATGGGGCGCCTCGAGGCCTTCGCCCTCAACAACACTCCGTTCAATTCGTTTCTCGACGGAGTGGGCAACGCGCTCGGCTACGGCATAATCCTCGTGATAGTGGCGTTCTTCCGCGAGCTGTTCGGAAGCGGCACCCTCTGGGGCTTCCAGGTGATTCCTCAGGCGCTTTACGACCTCGGCTATCAGAACAACGGCATGATGATCCTTCCCCCTATGGCCCTCATCACCGTGGCATGCATTATCTGGGTCCACAACCGCAAGGCGAAATGATTCTATTTCTATAATCAGAAACAGCAACTGTAGATATGGAAAATCTAAATTTGTTTATCCGGTCGATTTTCATCGACAACATGATATTCGCCTACTTTCTGGGAATGTGCAGCTTCCTGGCGGTATCGAAAAACGTCAAGACAGCGTTCGGACTCGGAGTAGCGGTGACATTCGTGCTTACTATAGCGCTTCCGGTGTGCTGGTGTATCAACGAATTCATATTGAAACCAGGGTCGCTCTCATGGCTCGGTCAGGAATATGCGTCCACCGACCTGAGTTTCCTTGGCCTGATCATGTTCATAGCAGTGATCGCGGCGCTGGTGCAGATCCTCGAGATGGCTATAGAGAAGTACTCCCCCTCCCTTTACGCGAGCCTCGGCATCTTCCTGCCGCTTATCGCGGTGAACTGTGCCATCCTCGGAGGCGTGCTCTTCATGCAGCAGCGTGAGTTCTCCAACGCTTGGACAGCTACCGTCTACGGCGTAGGATCAGGCATAGGCTGGCTGCTCGCCATCGTAGCTCTGGCTGCTATCCGCGAGCGTCTCAACGAGCAGGTCATTCCCGCTCCGCTGCGCGGCACCGGCATCACATTCATCATCACGGGCCTCATGGGCATAGCCTTCATGAGCTTCCTCGGTATAAAACTATAAATTCAACTTTCGCAAGCGAAAGTTGATGTTTAAAGGTTTATTTGTTTAAAAAGTTTATTATTTATAGTATTATGATCGTTTGGCATAGTGTAATAGCGGCCGCCCTTATATTTCTGGTGATGGTGCTGGTGCTTGTAGGCATCCTGCTCCTCGCCAAGATGCGTCTGGTGAAGAGCGGCAACGTGACCATAAGCATCAACAACGGACAGAAGGCTCTCATGACGAAGAGCGGCAAGACCCTCCTCATGACCCTCAACGACGCCGGAGTGCATCTCTCGTCGGCTTGCGGCGGTAAGGGATCCTGCGGACAGTGCCGCTGCCAGGTGGAATCCGGAGGGGGCGAGATGCTTCCTACAGAAGCCGTGCATTTCACCCGCAAGGAGATAAAAGACCATTGGAGGCTCGGATGCCAGGTGAAGGTGAAGAGCGACATGGAGATCCGCGTCAGCGAGGCGGCACTCGACGTCAAGGAGTGGGAATGCACCGTAATCTGCAACCGCAATGTGGCTACATTCATCAAGGAGTTCATCGTTGCCCTCCCCCCGGGCGAGCACATGAAATTCATTCCCGGAAGCTACGCCCAGATCCGTATCCCTAAATTCTCGATGGATTACGACAAGGATATCGACAAGGCCCTCATCGGCCCTGAATACCTTCCTGCCTGGGAACAGTTCGGACTCTTCACACTCAAATGCACCAACGACGAGGAGACCGTGCGCGCCTACTCGATGGCCAACTATCCTGAGGAGGGCGACCGCATAATGCTCACCGTGCGTATCGCCACTCCCCCCTTCAAGCCGAAACCTCAGGTTGGATTCATGGACGTGCCCCCGGGCATCGCTTCCAGCTATATCTTCACGCTCAAGCCGGGCGACAAGGTGATGATGTCAGGCCCTTACGGCGACTTCCATCCCATCGTGGACTCCGACAAGGAGATGATATGGGTTGGCGGCGGCGCCGGCATGGCTCCCCTCCGCGCCCAGATCATGTGGCTCACCAAGACACTCAACACCACCGACCGCCGAATGGACTACTTCTACGGTGCGCGTGCGCTCAACGAGGTGTTCTATCTCGACGATTTCCTGCAGCTTGAGAAGGAATTCCCAAACTTCCACTTCCACCTCGCGCTCGACCGTCCGGATCCCGCTGCCGACAAGGCTGGTGTGAAATACACGCCGGGATTCGTGCATCAGGTGATGTATGACACATATCTTAAAGACCACGACGCTCCCGAGGAGATCGAATACTATATGTGCGGTCCCGGTCCGATGAGCAATTCAGTCAACAAGATGCTCTACGACCTCGGCGTCGAGCCGGAATCGATCCACTACGATAACTTCGGAGGATAAAATTTTATTTAAGGACTTTAAGGACTTTAAAGACCTTAAGGATCTTAAAGACTTTATATCCCTTTTATAAAAACTAAGCATTTGCAATTATGAAAAGAGACAACGAGATATTCGATATCATAGACCGCGAACACCTTCGTCAGCGTCGCGGCATCGAGCTTATCGCAAGCGAGAACTTCGTCAGCGACGAAGTGATGCGCGCGATGGGGAGCTGCCTGACAAACAAGTATGCCGAGGGTTATCCTGGCAAGCGCTATTACGGCGGCTGCCAGGTAGTAGATGAAGCGGAAAATGTAGCCATCGAGCGTGCCAAGAAGCTCTTCGACGCTGAATGGGTCAACGTGCAGCCCCACTCCGGAGCACAGGCTAACATGGCTGTCTTCATGGCTTGCCTCCAGCCGGGCGACAAGTTCATGGGCATGGACCTCAGCCATGGAGGCCATCTGAGCCACGGAAGCCCCGTCAACTTCTCAGGTCTGGTGTTCGAGCCCATCAGCTACACCGTGAAAGAGGAAGACGGCCGCGTCAACTATGAGGAGATGGAGGAAAAGGCCCGCGCTGAGCGTCCGAAACTCATCATCGCCGGCGCGAGCGCATACAGCCGCGAGTGGGACTATGCCCGCATCCGCAAGCTCGCCGACGAGATCGGCGCAATCTTCATGGTAGATATGGCACATCCTGCCGGACTGATCGCAGCCGGACTTCTTGAGAATCCTGTGAAGCACGCCCATATCGTCACTACAACCACACACAAGACCCTCAGAGGCCCTCGCGGCGGCATGATCCTCATGGGCAAGGACTTTGACAATCCCTGGGGCAAGAAGACTCCTAAGGGGGAGATAAAGAAGATGTCGGCGCTTCTCGACAGCGCGGTCTTCCCCGGAGTGCAGGGTGGGCCGCTCGAGCACGTCATCGCGGCAAAAGCGGTCGCATTCGGCGAGGCTCTTCAGCCGGAATGGAAGGAATATGCCCTCCAGGTGCAGAAAAACGCCAAGGTGCTTGCCGAGGAACTTTCGAAGCGCGGATATAAGATCATCTCAAACGGAACCGACAACCACTGCATGCTCGTCGACCTCCGTACTAAATTCCCCGACATGAGCGGCAAGAAGGCGGAACGCGTGCTTGTGGAGGCGGACATCACGGCAAACAAGAATATGGTGCCCTACGACTCCCGCAGCCCGTTCCTCACCTCCGGCCTACGTTTCGGCACGGCGGCCATCACTACCCGCGGAGCAAAGGAAGACCTTATGGTGAAGATAGCTGAGCTGATCGACCGTGTGCTCAGCAACGCCGACAACGAGGAGGAGATCGCCAACGTGCGTCGCGAAGTCAACGAGATGATGAACGACTATCCGATGTTCGCTTATTGATCAATGCATAATTGGCTACGCCCAAGCTAAAGCAAGTCATAATGCATTATTCATAATTATAGACGACAGTAAAGCCACGGCATATGAGCCGTGGCTTTACTGCAATATACTTTTATACAAATTTCTTATCAGATCAAACGCATATTATCATAGGTTCTTAAGTGCATTGATTACAGAGACAAAAGATTATGCATTAAGAATTATGAATTATGCATTATAACCAAATTATGAAGTATTTTGTGACAGGTATCGGGACGGATGTGGGTAAAAGCTGGGCCACCGGATGGCTTGCCCGAAGATATATTGAAGAAGGGAAAAGCGTAATAACGCAGAAGTTCATACAGACAGGCAATATCGGCTACAGCGAGGATATCGACGTACACCGCAAGATAATGGGAATTGAAAAGACACAGGAAGACATAGATATGCTGACGGCTCCGGAGATATTTTCCTATCCTTGCTCACCCGACTTGGCCTCGAAGATCGACAAAAGACCGATTGACTTCGACGGTATCCGGAAAGCAACCGAGATCCTCGAATCCCGCTATGATGTAGTTCTGATTGAAGGAGCAGGAGGCATAATGGTGCCGTTGGAGGGAGAATATTTAACCATCGACTATATCTGCGACCATCGGTTGCCGGCAATAGTAGTCACCAACGGCCAGTTAGGATCGATCAGCCATACGCTCCTTACCCTGTTTGCCATAGAGAAATATGGTATCGAGTTGGCAGAAGTGGTCTACAACCATCATTTCGACAAAGACCCCGTCATCTGCCGTGACACCATCGAATACCTGAAGATATATCTAAAAAAGCATTTCCCGTCAGCTGGATTTAGCGAAATGAATTAAAATAGGATGGCATCGGTAAGCGATGCCGGTGCGGGGGAGAGCTGGAGCTCTCCCCTCCATCTTCGGTCTTGAGTAAAATGTAGCTTTTTCCGAAAAGGAGTATATGTCATTCACCACTTCTCAATATTTTCATCATGTCATCTAACGAACAAATATCTACTTTAGGGAATGATATGTTTCTTAATATGTTAAAATGATGATCTTCTGTAACAATAAATTTAGCACTACCACAGACGGCACAATCAACGAATTTATTGTCATCATCATCAGATTGTATCAAATTGAAATGAAAATATGGAGTAATAAGCGAAGTGTATTCATTGGTCAGTATAGCAGAAATCACGCGGGCAGCCAAAATTCCACTAATATTTCTTTGAATAACTTCCTCATATTCCTCTAAAATTTCATTAGAGACGCAGAGAATATTTCTACCATCAAATAATGATATCCATAAATCATGATACTGACTCTTGACAGGTAGTGATTGAATTAGAGAATTGGTATCAAGCACAAGTCGGTCCATAACTTATTTCTGATGAAAGTCTTTATATCTCAATTCATCCAACCGAGCTTGATCATAGAATCCCTCCTCCCAAAGACGAGAAGTCTCCTCATCAATTTTTTTGAGGAGGAACTTATTAAGTACTTTTTTTATTTCTAAAGCGAAACTGTCAGAATGATCAAATGCAAACATTCTTAAAAGATCTTCTTGAACTGGCGTCAATGTTCTTGCTTCCATATCGGTCTTGTTTATTTTACAAAGATAATAAAAACTATCTTAATATCCAAATCAAATTAGTCACCGTCTCATAATTCAGACTCAACGTTCTAAACAAAGATTGAAAAAGTCTTGATTTTGGCTGGCATCGGTAAGCGGTGCCGGCACGGGGGAGAGCTGGAGCTCTCCCCTCCTATCTTGGGCTATATGGGGTGGAAAAATTTCTTTGGAAAGAAATTTTTATTAATTTTGCAGTCGGAATTGTTTCAAGATGGGAATCAGGAATATCATCATATTGGGCTTATGCCTTTTTGCGGTCTGCTCCTGTGGGGGCGGATCGGGACTTGACGCGAGGTTTAAGGAAATCGACAGGCTTTGCGACTCCATACCGGAGGTCGCAATCGACAGCCTTGCCTCAATCGATCAGACGGGTCTTTCGGAGAAAGACCTCAACCGCTACCGGCTTCTTCATATCAAGAGCCGCGACAAGGCGTATATCGCCCACACGTCAGACACCCTCATCCTTGACTTGGTGGATTATTACGACCGTCACCGCAATGAAGGGTTGTATCCCGAGGCTCTCTACTACGGCGGCCGCGTCTATTCCGACCTCGGCGACTATCCTACAGCCCTCGAATTCTTCCAGAAATCCCTCGACGAGATTCCGGAAGATGATGCGTATCTTAGTTTCAAAAGCACGGTGCTGAATCAGACAGGACGACTTTTGCATACTCTCAGGCTTGAGTCTGCAGCGATAGATTATCTTGAGAAGTCTTTGCATATAGATTCAACAATTGATAGAATTGATAATGGAATAGCCTTCACTCATGGTCTTCTATCATCAGCTTATCGAAATATAAATGATGTAAACAAGGCACGAAAGCATATGAATATTGCGATGAGATTATCTTCTGACCTTCCCCCAGATGACAGATATACTATTAAAACCGAATTTGCCACAATGTTGCTACATGCCGGCTCAATAGATTCAGCTCTCAATGTAATACGTATTCTTCCATCTTTAGTAGATTCAATCACAATCCCATACTGCTTGGCAGCCGCATCTGAGATATATCGCGAAGCAGGTATACTTGACACTGCCTATATGTATGCACGTCAATTAACACTACTGAATACACCTTATAATAAACGGACCGGTTACAAAGTAATCTTTTCTGATAGGATGAGTCATCACGTTCCCAAAGATACATTATTAAGACTCATGCCGGAATATAAGAGAAGCGTGGAAGAGTATCTTGATCAGAACGAGGCGGATCAAGTAATCATGCAAAATTCACGCTTCAATTATTTGACTCACGTAAAGAAGCGTGAAAAAGCGGAGAGGGAATCTCGCGGCTATAGAAATGTATTGCTTGCGACCGGGTCAATAATTATTATTTTACTTCTTCTCGCTGTTATAGTCTTCATATTTCGAAAATTCATAAAAGTCAGAAGAGAATCGGATTTCATGGAAATCCTCAACATATCAGAAAGCCTAAAAACGGAGACCAATCAATCCAAATATAACATTTGTGAAGATGCCGCTTTTAATGAATCAACAACAGATAAAGAAAAGGATTATGCCGAGATTAAGAAAACGCTGCTTGATAGGATGTCGGCACTTAAGAACAATAAGATAGACTCACTGATAGAGGAGGGTATAGTAAATTCTGAAATACTTGAAGAACTAAAAGATAAAATTAAAAATGAAAAATGTATAGCTGACTCAGAAAACACATGGAATAGGATTGAGGAGCTTATAGAGACAGTTTCACCAGGCTTCAACAAGAGGCTTGTCATGCTGACTGAAGGGAATATTACTCCTTCAGAGCGCAAGGTAGCAATGCTTATGAAATGCGGAATTACCCCGACGAATATTTCAAAACTGCTTGCCCGGGGAAGAAATACCATTTCATCGCAACGAAGGTCACTTGCCAACAAGATTTCTGAAGATAAAATAGACTTGGATTCTTTGGATAAGTTAATCATCACATTATAAAATCTTTACATAACCTATTCATACAAACACCGGAATTTCGAACATGTTCTATAGGCATATTGAATAGCATTTCGAACACATTTCGAACAAAAACTTTATGTTTTTTCTTGCCTTGTGACTAACTTTGCGGCATGAAAAAAATAGTTTTAATCTTCTTTGCCGTAACTTATTGTTTATGGCATTTTGACACACTTGCGATGTCTGACACAACGGACATTACATTGCAAGCTGAAGCTCCTGATAAAAATAAAGAACCTGAAAAGGGACACAGGATTCCAGCGGCTCCATTCATCTGTACTATTGATTTCGACAATCATCGTATAGTGACAACC
>JAIDTS010000400.1:1257-19650 GCA_029060585.1 Muribaculaceae bacterium | reverse complement strand
CCCGACTTCTCGCTTGACTAGACATCGGCGCAGTTCACTGTGATATGTACGTGATTCTGAGTCAGAGAATAATAATCGGATGCCTTACCACGAAGTGTCATCCAGTCATGGTCGAGAGTTGAATCGTTAAATTCATCGTGGCGAGCGTAGTTGCCGAAAGTCAGTTTCTCTCCACGTTTCACGCCCGACTTGCTGCCGAGCAGAGGAACTGTCTCGCCGTTCTCGACAAAACGGGGCCATCCGTCGGCTGTCCATTTGACGGGAAGAAGAAAAGTCTCGCGGCCGAGGTTTTCCTTGTCGCCTTCCAACGGACGGCAGGCGAGGAAAATGCCCCACCAGTCTCCATCCGGGGTCTTGACCATGTCGGCGTGGCCGGCGCATGTAACCGGATTCTCACGCGAGGGATCAAGGGTTCGCTGAGTAAGAATGGGATTGCCTTCCCAAGGAACGAAGGGGCCGAAAGGTGACGGTCCTTTATAAATAACCTCGCTGTGGCCGACGCTTGTTCCACCCTCAGCGGTCATCAGATAATAGTTGCCCCCCTCCTTATATATATGGGGACCCTCACACCAGATGGGCTTCTCTTCGGGACGGCAGCCTTTATTGACCACGATTCTGCGTTCGCCGACACACTTGTCGGTAGCTGTATCGAACTCAACTACGCGGACCGTACGATGTCCGTCATATTCAGCATTTCCGTCAGGAGCGTCGTCGTTGTTGACGATATATGCCTTGCCATCCTCATCAAAGAAGAATGCAGGGTCAATACCGGCCACCTCAGGAAGCATGATGGGATCGCTCCATTCTCCGTAGGGATCCTGCGTCTTCACGAAGAAATTACCTGCGCCAACGTTGGTGGTAACCATGTAATACGTTTCATTGGCAGGATTGTAGGCGATGTCAGGGGCGAAAATACCGCCGCTGACATGCTGTTTCTCCATATTTACGAGCTGAGACTCGCGCGTAAGAACATGTCCGATCTGCTCCCAGTTGACGAGGTCACGGCTATGGAAGATGGGGACACCGGGGAAGAAAGTGAATGTTGAAGTCACGAGGAAATAGTCACCCTTGCCGTTGGTGCAGAGCGACGGATCCGAATACCATCCCGCGAGAACAGGATTGTAGTAGGAACTTTCATCAGGCAGAGGATTGGCCTTGTAGAAATTGTCATCGCCTTCGTAGGAGAAGGAGTCGAAGATCGCCACAGAACTCTGCGGGCCGACGGCTGCCTTCTTCGAAGTGCAGCTCCCGAGAAGGGAGAGACACCCTAAGGCGATTGCGATGTTGGTCAGTTTTGCCATGTTGTTGAAGTTGTCGTGTTGTCAAGTTTTCAAGTTGTACAGTTGTCCGGTTTCGGACTACTATTAACGGATTGCAAATTTAATCAACTTCTGCGATTCACGCGCGCGCAGGACTTTCATATACGTCACAATTCGTAGCATACAGCAACAAAAACGTCTCATTTTCGTAATAATTCGTAACGTAATATTTATATTTATTTGATTTACAACACATTTACATCATATCGTTTTTGATAAGTGTTTTAAGGGATCGTACCGGACCTTTGGACATCCATTACACCATTATTACCCATCCGAAACATTCATGCCCCCTAAAAATGGGCTGTGGCTGGTATGCATCACGCATTCCAGCCCACAACCACTACCTAATAACTAAACCTATAATCAATCTTTACTAAAAAATCTTTTTAACTCTTTCTATAAAATCATCATTTGTAAGAAAGTGGAAGAGCGATAATAAACCTACCTATTAATCAAATTAACCTATTATTTATATCAATCATTTGCTTTATCGAATTTAAAACTGTCGACATCGACATATCCGCCCGCATTCTGAGTAGCGTAGTTGAATATCGCAAATCGGGTGCCCATAAACAGCCTACGATAGTCGAATATCATCTTGAAGTCACCTCCGATCTGATGCCAGTCAGCTCCATCGAGACTCCAATAAAAGCGTGCGATGTCACAACCGGGGTTGAAATTAGCATCAATCTTAAGATATACATCGTTTCCGGAGAGAGCTACCCTTGCGATTTCCTTATCGTTCACACCGGTCACCTTATGACCGGGCTCGCCTAAAACCACGGACGACTCGCTCATCACGATGAATTTTCCCTCCTCCGTATAATCCACATAGATCAATCCGGAATCTCCGTTGAACGCGGCGAGACCTGCTTTGTCGCCGGGCTTCATACCAGCCACATCAAGTTTGACCTCAGCCTCACATTCGGGCCCTTCCATACGCTGCGAAATAGTATTCGGAGCCTCAAAAAGGTTTGGCACCAACCGGGATGTCTTCAGCCTAAGATAACCGGGACGTTCGGTGAGAGACCAAGCAGAATCTATGGGATTATGGTTCCACTGCCAATAGATAGACTTTGAACCATTGAAATCGTCGGATTCCGCGACACGCCCATTTATTTCGGGAGACAAATCCATCTCAATCTCAGCGGGAACCTTTCCATCCTTGTCGCCAAGCATAGGCCAGCCGTCTTTCCACTCCACGGGATTGAGGGTAAGCACACGCCCCACACCTCCGCGATCCTGGAAGATGACTCCCCACCAATCTCCCTCTTTTCCATCTACAAGACATCCCTGTCCGACGTAGGGGAAACCACCGAACTGTGACTCCAGCACCACCATCTTCTCATAGGGTCCCTCGATGTTGTCGGCTCTGTAGCAGAGCTGCCTGCGAGGTTTGCCGGCAGGCCAGGAAATCACAAATGCATAGTATTTGCCATCGTGCTTCACAACGCGGCTACCCTCATGAAGTCCGGTCTCTTCCGAATCTGGAAATATCACGGTCTTATCCACGCCTCCTTCCTTAACCCCGGAAAGATCGGATTCAAGCTCACGAAGCCTGATCTCACCGCCGTTGTAGAAAACGTAGGCACGTCCATCGTCGTCGAGCAAAAGCGAAGCATCGTGGAAATGATCCGTACGGGTGATAAGTTCCCATGGACCTGCAGGATCCGTAGCCTTATATATATAGGAACGGTAGGGCTGGTCGTTGGGAGAGAAAAGGACATAGAAGACACCGTCGCGATATCTCAGGGATGTAGCCCACTGCCCTTTGCCGTAAACGGTTCCATCAATAAGATCATATCGCGGAGTATCGGTCAGACGATCGAAAACATATCCTATAGTCTCCCAGTTGACAAGATCCTTGGAATGCATAACAGGACATCCGGGCATCAGATGCATGGTGGTGGAGACCATATAATAGTCATCACCGACCCTGATCACATCCGGATCCGGAACATCAGCCCAAAGCATGGGATTATGCATGACGCCCTTCGACTTCCCGCCACAATTGTCCGAGCATCCGGAGCAACCATGCACCGGAGCGTTAGCAAAGACCGTCGAGGGAGAAATGACAGCCAGCAGCAGAGCGGATATGTAGCAGATAAGTCTCAGTGGATACATTGCGTCTTTGTTTTGAATTACGGATGCAAAATTACAAAGAATCCCGCAATAGGGCGTATATCTACGTCAACAGTGCATTTCAGACTGATTCATCCGCATTCAAATTTGACTTTGAAGGATACAAATCCGTAAACGCTATTGAAAACCACAGTTATAAAAGCGATGAAGGGGCAGTTAAACGCTACCCCTTCATCGCTACAAAGCTACATCCGGATCGGATCCAGACATACATTTCAAACGGTATTCCGAAGGCGAAAAACCAGTGTATCTCTTGAAATGCGATGAGAAATGAGGCTGAGAGGTGAATCCAATCTTGTAGGCAACCTGCGTCACCTCGATGTCGGGGCGTTTCAGAAGTTCGCAGGCTCTCTTCAGACGAATGTTGCGGATATAGTCGCTCGGTGTCATTCCGATCAGATCCTTCATCTTGCGGTGGAGATGAGCCCGACTCACTCCTACCTCCGACGCGAGACGCTCCACGTTAAGGTCCGGATCATCGATATGGGCATTTATCTCCTTCATGATTCGGTCAAGAAGAACCTCGTCGTTGCCCTTCATCTCCGGAGCGTCGATCTTACCCTCTGTATCCTGGGCTCCCGAGAACTTACCCTTCATGCGGAGGCGGTTTTCTATCAGCGTATCTACAAGAGCCTCAAGCTCCTCGGTGTTGAAGGGTTTTCCGAGATAAGCGTCCGCACCCTTCTCCCATCCTGCCATACGGTCGGCTACTGCAATCTTGGAACTCAACAGAATGACGGGGATATGATTGGTCTCGGCATTTGACTTAAGCCGCTTAAGGAGAGTAAGGCCATCCATACCGGGCATCACGACATCGCTGACTATGAGATCAGGCTTCCAGTCGACGACTGCCTTCATTGCCTCATTACCATCCGAAGCCTCCAACACCTTATAATATTTACCTAATGTAGAAGATACATAACCCCGCAGTTCAGCGTCATCGTCGACGACGAGTACCTTTCCGCCTGCCGTCAAGGGTTTTGCCCTTGACGGCAGGTCCACCGCGGTGGACCCGGACGTCATCATCAGGTGACGTCCGGACTCCTGCTCCTCATTCTGTCCGCTTATAAGCTCTCCTTCGGCGTAGCGGGACTCATCAAGAGGAATCATTACCGTAAACACGCTTCCTTTCACACCATCCTCGCGGTTTTCGGCCGAAATCGAACCATGATGAAGCTCCACAAGCCTATGACAGAGGTCGAGGCCTATTCCAAATCCGACCGTAGCAGGCGCATGATCTTCTCTGACACGATAGAACGGCTCGAAAAGCCTCGGGATTGCCTTCGCATCCAGGCCGATACCGGTATCCGTAACGGTCACCTTAAGGCATCTGCCGAGCCTTATATCGTCGGCATCGGACACCGCAACATCAATCGAACCGCCCTCGGGAGTATACTTGATGGCATTCGAGATTAGATTGACCATTATCTTGTCGAAATTATCCCTGTCGAT
This sequence comes from Muribaculaceae bacterium, assembly GCA_029060585.1. The sequence continues at coordinate 14,734 of JAIDTS010000400.1, read as the reverse complement.
CCATGCCTCGCCCGGATCCCCGATCTCAGTAAAAGTCAAGGTCTGTCGCTTGTCTTCAGCCTGAGGCCTGAACAGCCCGACGAGTCCTTCTACAAAGGGCGCCACATCTGTACGCCGACAACTCAGCCGCATCTTCCCCTTATCAAGTTTCCTAATATCAAGAAGATGATCGACAAGACCTACGATTCTCTGCGCATTCCTGTGCATCACGTTGAGCTTCGACTTGACATCCGGATCCTGCTGCTCCTTCATAAGGGATTCAAGCGGACTCATAATAAGCGTCATCGGGGAACGGATATCGTGGGAGATATCCATGAAGAACTTTATCTTGTCCTCGTAGACCTTCTCAGCCCGCCGCTTCTTCACGAGCACGTAGCTCAAGACAACGAAAGCTATGAACAACGCAAGATATATAATTTTAGCAAGATCACTCCAATACCAGGGAAGAGAAACCTCTATACGAATGGAAGTGACTGGAGAGACAACATTGTTCTCCTCTGCGCATATCTCAAGATCGTACTTTCCCGAATCAAGATGAGGAAGATAGAGCATATTATCGCCCGGCGCCGTCTCAATCCAGTCGTCGCTCTTATCAAGACGCCACTTATAGCGCACATTGGAGGCATCTCGGAAATCCATCGTAGACAGACGCATGGTAAGGGCATTGTCCTTATATGGCAACTGAAGCATGTCGGGATTCATCGGACTACCGGAAATGACTACTTTTCGACCTTTCTTCATATTCGGCAGAAGACGGTCGCCGTTAAGATACATCGCCGAGACCTTAACCTCATGGTCGAATCCGGGAGCAGGAACAGAATCGGGCATGAACGCCGTGATGCCGAGATCGCTGCCCAGATATATTCCTTTTCTCGAGGGGGAATACTTTATCTTGTTGAAGGAGGTCTCTACAAGGCCGTTGCCGCCGTAATATGACATGATCTTAGAATTGTCCGGAGGAAGATAAGACAGTCCGCGCATCGTTCCGATCCACTTACCGCCGTTATGGTCGCGCGTTATGCTGCGTATATCATTGTCGCTCAACCCATCAGCTGTCGTATACTTCTTCAGTAGCCCTTTCTCCGGGTCGAAATGTATGAGGCCGTGGCTGGTACCCACCCATACAGATTCGTCTGTCATACATGGCACGATAGCAAAGGTAGCACCCTTTAGAAACGGTTCCTGGTTGATCTCAAGCAGCCTATCGGCCTTTAAGTCGTAGCATGCGATTCCGCTGTAGAGACCAATCCACACCTTACCGTCGGGCGTACGGTTAAGACTGGTGATATATGGATTTGTCAGCTGGTTTCCATCCGGATCGTGCGGAATCCAGGTCTGACGACCGCTTTTAATGTCGTAGCGCATGAGTCCCATACCGTTGACTCCGATAAAAAGTTCACCGTCGTTGCCTGGTGCAGTTACAATAGAGGGATACTTTCCCGGAATGTCAAGAAACTTTCTTACAGCTCCGGAAGGAAGCGACATTTCCCAGATGCCGTCGTCGGCCACGCAGATGAGCGCCTTGTCGTCGCCGATAAGCTCGATGTCGGTGATGTGGTCAGCACCCGGAACAGAAGACGACATCAGCACCTTGCCTCCTGAACCATACATCACTACACGTCCCTTGTCGAGCGCCACGAGCGAATGTCCATTCCATTCCGTCAAAGCGTTCATTCCGCCCCCAAAATCAGGGAAAGCATCGCTGAATTTCCTATACAGAAAATGAAGGTGACGCCCGGGGAGAAGCACTATACCTTTATAATTGCATCCGAGCCAGAGGTCGCCTCCGGGAGCGGTGTACGCCGCCCCAATCTTCGCGTCGGCCAAATTAAGGGACGCACAGTAAAAGTCGCTGCATTTGGTGACCCTATCGGATTTCGTCGCCACCTCCCACAGCCCTTCGCCGGAAGTAGCCACATAAACGCCCCCTCCCGCGGCATTGGACATATTGGTAATTGATACCTTTCCATCCATCGCCAGACGAGAGAAATCACCAGTAGCGCTGTCGATACGGTAAACATCGATGAGTGTGCTGACCAGAACATTATCATCTTCCTCTACGGCAAGGGCCCGGATGTAAGAACCGTCAGTAACCTGCATGGAAGTGATCCTTCCGTTGGGCGCCATGCAGTAAACGGTACCGTCATGAGATCCGAGATAGATCTTGCCGTTGCGGCAGCACGCGATTGTGTTGTATTCCTTGGCCATAGAACTACCGGGATACATCACCGCGACGGGATCGCCCGACGCATCGTCTACCACATAGAGTCCTACACCGGACACGACAAAGGTCACAGTGCCGTCAGCCTGCTCGTCAAGACCAATCACATATCCGAAGAAATCATTCTCTGAAGGAAGACGAACGACCTGAAACGAATCACTTTCGGGAAGATATAGGTTGAGGCCGTTGGCCGTCGCGACCCATACCCTACCCTTCGAGTCGCACATTACATCAAGGATACGGCTATCCGACAAAGAGCCGGGTTCGGCATCATTGTGACGGTATACGTCATAGCTGTTACCGTCAAACCTGAACAGTCCACGGTTAGAGGCAATCCATAGATATCCGAACTTATCCTGGCAAAAGCCGCTGTATTCACCCGCCATCACGACCGGATCATCGAAGAGCCGGCCTGTGCGTACGCCGGCGCCGGCAAGAGAGAGACAGGAAAACAGCGACAGCATAACTATCGCAAGCGATTTTATCGAGTTTATCATTGATATTAGATCTGAAGAGCATCCTTAGACAAGGATAGCGATTGATGATTTGATTTTCACTGCAAATATATATAAAATTGTCGAAATAACCCACAAATCACATTAAAATTCGTAACATTTTACAGATTTTAATCCCTGAGACATCGAAAAGACCACGAGAAATACCAAAAAACAAAGGATAAAGACACTAAACTATGCATCGTTTCGATATTTTTTATAATTTTGCATGCGGCATTCATCAAAGCCGCTACACGAACTAAGAAGACTGAAAAATCAACATCATGCACCGAATCAGAACCATCATCACCGCCTTGGTATTCACAGCCAGCCTCGTTGCGGCTCGGAATGCTTCGGCTCTCGACCACCCTGGCATTGCAAGCGACACAAGGGAAGCCGGATATTTTCCGCTAATCACCATCGAAGAAGGACAGTCAAGACCAGCAACTATCATCATCTCAGACAAAGACCTTTCGGGAATCGGCATCGCAGCCCGTAACCTATCTGATGATTTCAGGAAGGTATGCGGCACAGCCGCCGACATAATCGAAACCGACAGAACGGCCGATATCCCGTCAATCCCCTCAGACATAATCCTCGCAGGATCGACAGAAAGTCCGCTCATAAAAGCCCTTATCAAGAATGGGAAACTCAACGAGAAGGAGCTGAAGGGAAAATACGAGAAATACATCATGACGACCATCGAGAATCCACTTCCGGGGATAGAGAAAGCATTGGTGATAGCCGGTAGCGACCGAAGAGGCACAATCTATGGCATCTACGAGCTTTCCGAACAGATCGGAGTGTCTCCTTGGTATGACTGGGCGGATGTGGCCCCCGCAAAGCACACAAGCCTATATCTAAAACCGGGAACATACACCGCCGGGGAGCCGGCTGTGAAATACCGCGGTATATTCCTCAACGATGAAGGCCCCTGCCTGATGCAATGGGTGAAGAACACTTACGGCACCGACTATGGCGACCACAGGTTCTATGCACGTGTTTTCGAACTGCTTTTGCGCCTGAGGGGCAATTTCATGTGGCCGGCAATGTGGGCATGGGCATACTATGCCGATGATACGGAAAATATCAAAACAGCCGACGAGATGGGAATAATCATGGGAACGTCTCACCACGAGCCTATGGCACGCAACCATCAGGAATGGGCGCGCCACCGCAAAGACTACGGAGCATGGAACTATGCCACAAACCAGAGCGTGATCGATGAATTCTTTGCTGAGGGCATCAAGCGCATGAACGGTACGGAAGACGTAGTGACGATCGGTATGCGTGGAGACGGCGACGAAGCGATGAGCGCCGAGGCTGATGTGGCTCTTCTCAAGAAAGTGATAGACAACCAGAGAAAGATAATTGTCAAGGAGACAGGAAAGAAGGCGAAAGAGACTCCACAAGTGTGGGCCCTTTATAAAGAGGTGCTCGACTATTACGACGCAGGTCTGCGAGCTCCTGACGACGTCATCTACCTTCTCTGCGACGACAACTGGGGCAATGTGCGCCGACTTCCTAACGCAGAGGAACGCAAGCATCCCGGAGGATGGGGAATGTATTACCATGTAGACTATGTAGGCGCACCCCGCAACAGCAAACTCCTGAACTGCACGCCGATACAGAATATGTGGGAGCAGCTCGAGCTTACCTACGACTACGGAGTAGACAAGCTATGGATACTCAACGTCGGCGATCTGAAGCCGATGGAGTACCCTATAACCCTTTTCCTCGACATGGCATGGAATCCGAAACAGTTTACCGCCGACAATCTCCTCGGACATACCCTTCGCTTCTTCGAGCAGCAGCTGGGTCCGGACCAGGCAAAGGAGGCAGCAAGAATCTTCAACCTCCTCTGCAAGTATAACGGACGAGTTACCCCCGAGATGCTCGACAGGAACACCTACAACCTGCATACTGGAGAATGGAAGCAGGTGGCAGACGACTACATGCGCCTCGAGGCCGAGGCTCTGCGCCAGTACCTTAAAATTGAGCCGGATAAGCGCGACGCGTATAACGAACTTATCCTTTTCCCGCTGCAGTTGATGAGCAACCTATATCAGATGTATTACGCCCAGGCCATGAACCATGAGGCATATGCCAATGGGATGCCTGAGGCAAACGAATGGGCTGCGGAAGTGAAGCGTTGCTTCGACCGTGACGCCGAGCTCATGAGAAGCTATAATAAAGATATAGCCGGAGGCAAATGGGACGGCATGATGATTCAGAAACATATAGGATATACGAGCTGGAACGATGCCTTCCCGGCAGAGATTCTTCCGGAGACTTTTACTCTCGATTCGCGTGATCCTACGGAAGGAGGCTACGTCTTCGCACCTGCGGAGGGAGCCATAGTAATAGAGGCCGAGCATTTCAACGAAGCAGTCAATCCCTCTTCCTCAGCAAAGTGGGAAAAGCTCCCCTACGTAGGGCGTACGCTAAGCGGAGTCGCGGTGCGACCCTACACTGTAAGCCCCGCTGGAGCCGCTCTTAGATATGCCTTAAACATTCCGGAAGGGACAGACAGCGTGACCATACACGTCGTCACCAAGTCTACACTCGCCTTCAACCGCAAGGATGGACACCGATATACCGTCGGTTTTGACGGAAGCGAACCGGTAGAGGTTAACTTCAACGAAAACCTTAACGAAGACCAAGAAAACATCTACAGCGTATTCTATCCTACAGTGGCGCGGAGAGTTGTAGAGAAAACTATGCCGGTCAAGGTCGGAAAGGGAGGAGACTCCTTGCTCGAAATCAAGCCTCTCGATCCAGGAATCGTCTTCGAGAAGATCGTCATAGACCTCGGAGGATATGAGCCATCTTACCTCTACGGAAAGGAATCACATGTAACACGAAACAAAATACAATAGCAACCTACCGATATAGACCGTCAAGCAACCCGATGCTTGGCGGTCTTGATTTTTTTTATTAACTTTGCGAATGCAATTAAAATTCCAACCTTAAAATCATGAACCGGATAAGTCATTACATACTGCTGCTACTTCTGACGGCCGTCTCTGTCCCCTCTTTCGCCATAGACAAGACGAAGGAAGCGAAAAAAGTGAGGGATATCATCACAAAAGTCAACGATACATGGCAGAAATACAATCCCGCAGAGGCTACTCCCTTCTGGCACACAGCAGCCTACCATACCGGCAACATGGAAGCCTATCGACTCATGGGCAACCCCGACTGGCTGAAATATTCCGAAGACTGGGCCAACCATAACGAATGGAAAGGGGCGAAAGGCAACGACCGAAGCAAGTGGAAATATGCTTCTTACGGAGAATCTCCCGACCATGTGCTTTTCGGAGACTGGCAGATATGTTTCCAGACATACGCCGACCTCTACAACATCCTGCCGGACGATAAAAGAATCCGCAGGGCAAAGGAAGTGATGGAGTATCAAATGTCTACACCGCAGAACGACTATTGGTGGTGGGCCGACGGACTGTATATGGTTATGCCGGTGATGACAAAGATGCACAACATAACCGGCAACCCGAAATATCTCGACAAGCTATACGACTACTTCGTTTATGCCGACAGCATAATGTATGACAAAGACGAGCATCTTTACTACAGGGATGCCAAATACGTCTATCCCAAACATGAAAGCGCCAACGGCAAAAAGGATTTCTGGGCACGCGGCGACGGATGGGTGCTCGCAGGACTCGCGAAGGTGCTTAAAGACATGCCGAAAGACTATAAGCACCGGGACATTTTCGAAAAGCGCTACCGGGAGCTCGCCAATGCAGTGGTGGCATGTCAGCAGCCCGGAGGCTACTGGAGCCGCTCGATGCTCGACGAAGCTCATGCACCCGGACCGGAAACCAGCGGAACGGCATTCTTCACATATGGACTGCTCTGGGGAATCAACAACGGATACCTTACAGACCAAAAATATCTTTACGCGGCCCTGAAGGGATGGAACTATTTGAGCAACACAGCCCTGCAGAAAGACGGACGAATTGGCTACGTTCAGCCGATTGGGGAAAAAGCGATTCCCGGACAGGTGGTAGACCGTAACTCGACTTCCGATTTCGGAACCGGAGCCTTCCTTCTGGCAGCTTGCGAATATGCCAAGTATCTCGAGAAGGACAGCAATCCCGACAGAAAATACTGGACGGACCTCGCATATAAGATAGCCTATCCCGTTCTGAGCAAGATGGCAGACGGCAAACTTCAGGAAGACATGATAGTGGAAGTTAGTCCTAACTGGGACGGCCGCAACAAGAAAGTGACCTATATGGAGACCTTCGGACGCCTGATGGCTGGAATAGCTCCCTGGCTGACCCTCCCGGACGATGACACCGAGGAAGGAAAGATGCGAAAGGAGCTCCGGGAACTGGCACTGAAGAGCTACGCCAACGCCGTTGACCCCGACTCACCTGACTGTCTGCTATGGCAGGGTGAAGGCCAGATTATGGTAGATGCCGCCTATATCGCCGAGAGCTTCATACGCGCCTACGACGCGCTCTGGATGCCACTCGATTCTAAGACAAAGGATCGTTATCTCGAAAATTTCAAGAACATCCGCAAAATAGATCCTCCATACACCAACTGGCTCCTCTTCTCTTCGATTTTGGAAAGTTTCATGGCTAAGGCCGGAGGAGATCACGACGACTACCGGGTGAACTCGGCAATCAGGAAGATGGAGGAATGGTACGCCGGCGACGGTTGGTATGCCGATGGCCCAGACTTCGCGTTCGACTATTACAGCAGCTACGTATTCCATCCAATGTATCTTGAGACGTTGCAGAACATGATAGACGCCGGCCGACACACCCGGATACACTACCCTAAATACTACGACCGCGCTCTCAAGCGTGCGCAGAAGCACAGCATAGTTCTTGAACGCCTTATCTCCCCCGAAGGAACATTCCCCGTATTTGGACGCTCCATCCCCTACCGTATGGCCGCGATGCAGCCGCTTGCACTGATGGCCTGGTATGAAAAGCTCCCGGCGGGACTTGCCAACGGACAGGTGCGCAATGCCCTGACATCGGTGATGCACAGCATGTTTGACGGCAAGGAGAACTTTAACGACGGAGGCTACCTGACAATCGGATTCGCGGGACGGCAGCCGAACATCGCTGACTGGTATACCAACAACGGCAGCCTCTACATGACCTCGCTCGCCTTCCTGCCACTCGGGCTTCCGACCTCACACCCGTTCTGGACAGACGCACCCCTGCCTACCACAAACCAGAAGGCATGGAACGGGCTACCCTTCCCGAAAGACCACCGCTGGGACGACGGCCCCAAGACCAAAGACCTATTCTAAGTCTTCAGTCTTCAGTCTCAACAACCCAACAACCTCACAACCCAACAACTCAACAACAATAAAAACCATGAATCAGAACAACACTCAAGGCAGCAAAGCCTACCTCTTCGGCATAGTGCTCGTGGCGGTACTCGGCGGTCTGCTCTTCGGATATGACACCGCAGTCATCTCCGGAGCCGAAAAAGGCCTACAGGCCTTCTTCCTCGGTGCGAAAGACTTCGTCTACACCGACACCATCCACGGAATCACGTCGTCCAGCGCCCTTCTGGGCTGCATCATCGGATCAGCAATCTCCGGCATCATCGCAACAAGGCTCGGCCGAAAGATGGCTCTCTTCGTAGCCGGTGTATTCTTCTTCATATCCGCGCTTGGAAGCTACTATCCGGAGTTCCTAATCCATGAATACGGCAAGCCCTGCTTCCACCTCCTCATCACCTTCAACGTCTACCGCATTATCGGCGGCATCGGCGTAGGACTCGCATCTGCAATATGCCCGATGTATATTGCCGAGGTCGCTCCTTCCAACATGCGCGGCACGCTCGTTTCCTGGAACCAGTTTGCAATCATATTCGGACAGCTCGTGGTCTATTTCGTCAACTTCCTCATCCTCGGAGAGCACACTCAGCCCATCATTGAGAAGATAAGCGAGACCATCTATCAGGTACACTCAAGCTCCGACGTCTGGACCATCCAGACCGGATGGCGCTACATGTTCGGTTCGGAGGCTTATGTGGCCGGCATCTTTACTTTCCTAGTATGCCTCGTGCCCGAGTCTCCCCGCTACCTCGCAATGGTAGGCAAGGACCAGCTGGCCCTAAAGGTGCTCACCAAGATCAATGGAAGCACCAAGGCTCAGGAAATCCTCCAGAACATCAAGGAGACTGTCACAGTACAGAGCGAGAAACTCTTCTCCTTCGGTGTCATGGTTGTCTTTATCGGTGTCATGCTGTCGGTATTCCAGCAGGCTGTGGGCATCAACGCTGTGCTCTATTACGCTCCGCGAATCTTCGAATCGATGAATATGGGCAACCCGATGGTGCAGACCGTCATCATGGGTATCGTCAACATCGCATTCACCCTCGTGGCAGTGTTCACAGTTGAGAAACTCGGACGCAAGCCTCTGCTCATATGGGGATCGATTGGCATGGCAGTCGGAGCCCTCGGTGTGGCTCTCGCCAACCTCGTAGAGCTCCCCGCTCTGTTCCCGGTAGTAAGCATCATGATCTACTCAGCGTCATTCATGTTCTCATGGGGTCCCATATGCTGGGTGCTCATCTCCGAGATCTTCCCCAATACCATCCGCTCGCAGGCTGTGGCTATCGCAGTAGCTTTTCAGTGGATCTTCAACTTCATAGTCAGCAGTACGTTCGTCCCGATGTACAACATGAGCATGGGCGACATGGGCCAGCGCTTCGGCCACTTCTTTGCCTATGCCCTATACGGTGTAATCTGTATCATCGCGGCATGGTTCGTAGCTAAGCTCGTGCCGGAGACCAAGGGCAAAACTCTCGAAGACATGACGGCACTCTGGAAGAAACGTCGTGATGCGTAGCGCGTGATGCGTATTGCGTATAGCATGATACATATATCAAAAGACCTCGGGATGCAATACTCCCGAGGTCTTTTGCGTTTATATAAGACTTAACGCTTACAGACAATGAAACACTTTGGATCAATATTTCGCAACAGACATCATACAACTTCACTTGCATTTACAATGGCAATGCTGATGCCGGTTTTCAATTCCTGCAACACCGGTAGGGACGAGCCTAAGATGCCTCTCCCCGACCTGCCTACTCCTGAAATCCCGGTCACCACACCTCCGGTACCTTCTCACTACGACGGGCTTGAAAACGTAGTAATTCCGGACGGGCTGACATCGCAGATAAAGGAATATACAGGATTCACGCTTTCCTTCAACAAAGACAACCGCACGCCTAACTATGTGGCGTGGGAACTGCTCGGGACGGAGGTGAGCAATGAGGTCAGCCGTACCGACAATTTCTGGCAAGACGTGGACATAGAAGGGTGCACCAAACACAGCGACTATACCCGATCCGGTTACGACCGCGGACATATGTGCCCGGCAGCAGACCAGAAATGGAGCATCGAAGCCATGAACGACTGCTTCGTGATGGCCAACATGTGCCCTCAGCTCCATGACCTCAACGCCGGCGCATGGGAGAAACTCGAAGAGAAAGAGCGTCTCTGGGCAAAGCGTGATTCCGCTGTGATGATAATCGCCGGGCCGATATATACGGAAGATGACGACACTTATTTCGATTCTTCAAAGGTCAGGGTGCCGGGAGCTTTCTTCAAGGTGATTCTTGCTCCTTATCTTGATGAACCGAGGGGGATAGCTTTCGTATACCCGCATATGAAATGCCACGGCAACATGCAGGACTACGCCACCTGCATCGACGAGGTGGAGAAGATCACCGGGTTTGACTTCTTTTCCGAACTGCCCGACGAAATCGAGAATAAAGTGGAGTCAGGCTACTCCTTCACCGAATGGAACAAATGATAAAAAATGGCCTCGGATTTGCGTCCGAGGCCATTCTTTAATCCATAAATAATTACTGCACTATCGAGAGGGCTACCACTGACATCGGGGGGAGTGTCACCTGGAGTCCTTCCTTGGTCAACTTGTAGCCTTTGAAGGGGGCTACCTTCACTTTGTCCGGGTTGTCGAAGTCGTTGTAGTCGTTGGGAGTGGAGGATGTGAGTATCTCGCCGCTTATTGCATTCTTGCCGAGCTTGGAGAACGGAATTGTCACCTCTGCTTTTTCCTTGAGGTCGATGTTTGTAAGAGTCACGTTTACCTTTCCGTCTTTCTGCGATGCTGTGGCGTTGACTGTCGGCACCTTGCGTCCATCGCGCACGTCGCGCACCGAAGTCTCAACCTCGAGGGGAATGTATGTTGCGTTCTGGTGAGGAGCATACATCTTGAAGACGTGGTAGGTTGGTGTGAGCACCATCTTGTCGCCTTTAGTCAACACCATCGACTGAAGCACATTGGCGATCTGGGCGATGTTTGCCATCTTCACGCGGTCAGTATGGCGGTTGAAGACATTAAGACTGAGAGCCGCCACCATTGCATCGCGCATCGTATTCTGCTGATACAGGTGACCGGGAGTAGTTCCGGGTTCCTCATCCCACCATGTGCCCCATTCATCGACAAGGAGAGCCACATTCTTCTTCGGATCGTAAACGCTCATGATTGAATCATGCTTCACAATGACAGGTTCTATCTCGAGGCACTTTCCGAGAGTCCAGTAATAATCGTCGTTGTCGAAGTCTGTAGCCGAACCTTTGCTGCCGTTCCAGCCCTTCACGGTATAGTAGTGGAGCGAAAGACCCTTCATATGGTTTTTCGCTTTTTTCATCAGCACGTCGGTCCATTTGTAGTCGTAGTCGCTTGCTCCGGAAGCAATCTTATAGAGGTGGTTTCCGTTCACGTCGCGGCAATATGTCTGATAGCGGCGGTATTCGGATGCGTAGTCTTCCGGAGTGAAATTACCGCCACAGCCCCATGATTCGTTGCCGACACCGAGATACTTGAGTTTCCATGGTTTCTCACGGCCGTTTGCCTTGCGCTTTTCAGCCATCGGGCCGTTTTCGGCAGTGATGTATTCCACCCATTTAGCAAGTTCCTCTACAGTGCCGCTACCGACGTTGCCACTTAGATATGGCTCGCACTCGAGAAGTTCGCAGAGGTTGAAGAACTCATGGGTACCAAATGAGTTGTCCTCTACGGTACCACCCCAGTTGTTGTTGATCATAACAGGACGCTGGTCTTTAGGACCGATACCGTCTACCCAATGATATTCGTCGGCGAAGCAACCGCCGGGCCAGCGCATAACGGGCACCTTCAGTTCCTTGAGTGCCTGAAGAACGTCATTGCGATAGCCGTTGGTGTTTGGGATGGGAGAGTCCTCGCCAACCCATAGACCGCCATAGATGCAGGTGCCGAGATGCTCAGCAAACTGACCATATATCTCTGCGGGAATCGTCAGATCCGGATTGATGTTGTCAAAGTCGAGTCTGACGGTCGCCTTCTGCTCGGCGAGAGTCGGAAATGCCGTCAGCGCTAATGCCGCAAGGCTAGCAAAGGAAGCGAAATGTTTCATATCTGTGTTTTGTTAGATTGTTTTTTCATGATTTTTGATTCAAATAACAAAGTTAATAAAAAATTTGTTATCCTGCGAATATTTCGCTAAATTTGCGTTAGAAATTGAAGAGAATGGAGGCTGAATGGAGCATACGGAGATACAGGGCTGAAGACGCGGAGCTTTGGAATCGTCTTGTCGCTGAATCGCGGCAGGGCACCCTGCTGCATATGCGCGGATATATGGACTATCATTCCGATAGATTCCAGGACTGCTCGCTTATCGCATTGCGAAAGGCGAAACCGACTGCGATACTTCCGGCCAATATAGACACCAAAGGCATATTACGCTCTCATCAGGGACTTACATATGGAGGATGGCTCACTCCCCTATCCCACTTCGACGGCACCGACATGTTGAAGCTCTTCGAAGCCTGGACAGAATGGTGCCGCGCCAACAGAATAAAGGAAATTATTTATAAGACAACTCCCAACATCTACCACCGCATACCTGCCGAGGAAGACATCTACGCCCTCTTCAGATACGGAGCCGTTATAGAGACAATCAATCTCTCCTCCGTCATAGACATGAGGGAAATCCCCACTTTCAACAACCAGCAGAAACGTCATCTAAAGAAAGCCTCGTCCGTCAATCCATGGATTCGGGAGATAGACGATGTTGCAGAGTTCATGCCGCTGCTCAAGGAATGCCTGAGAGAGAGGCATGGAGCCGCTCCGGTTCACTCAGAAGTCGAACTGCAGATGCTCAAAAACAGGTTTCCGCGCGAAATACGTTTTTTTATCACCGGAACCGACAGCGTTCCTGAAGCCGCAGTGTGCATCTACGACACAAATTCCGTAGCTCACTGCCAGTATATCGCCACCTCCGGCTTGGGAAGGGAAAACGGCACCCTCACATATCTCTTCCAACATCTCATACACAGCGTATTTGCCTCACATCGCTATTTCGACTTCGGCACAAGCAACGAAGATGCCGGCCGGATCCTCAACTCAGGCCTCCTTCACCAGAAGACCGGCCTCGGAGGCAGAGGCGTAGCCTACCAGATCTACAAATTAACAATCTAAATAAATATGATACGCAGATTTTTACTTACCGCCACATTAGTCGTCGCGCTGCAGGCAGCTGCCGACGACAAGGGGGCAATCACCCCGGCGATGCTTGACGGATTCAAGGCTTCCTACGAGGATAACGCCGCCAATCGCGCCCGCCACAACGCGCTCAACGCAGCAGGTATCGAAAAACTCGCCTTCAACGAGAAGGTACGCAACAAATTCGACGACCATTTCTCCCACAAGGTGGAGACGAAGGGAATCACCGACCAGAAATCTTCCGGTCG
>JAIDTS010000400.1:0-1157 GCA_029060585.1 Muribaculaceae bacterium | reverse complement strand
GTACGCAACAAATTCGACGACCATTTCTCCCACAAGGTGGAGACGAAGGGAATCACCGACCAGAAATCTTCCGGTCGCTGCTGGCTATTTACCGGTCTCAACGTGCTCCGCTCTCAGGCTATGGCGAAGCACAACCTTCCTAAACTCACTTTCTCGCAGAACTACAACTTCTTCTTCGACCAGCTTGAGAAGGCCAATCTCTTCCTCCAGGGAGTGATCGACACTTCAGATAAGCCTATGGAAGACCGTCAGGTGGAATGGCTTTTCCAGAATCCGATATCCGACGGCGGAACATTCTGCGGCGTGGCCGACATCGTGACCAAATACGGCCTCGTGCCCTCCGAAGCCATGGCTGAGACCGAAGTAGCCAACAGCACTTCAGCCTTCCGCCGCCATCTCGCCACCCGTCTGCGCGAAGACGGACTCCGACTGCGTCAGGCCAAAGCCATGGGTGCCGACGAGAAGACTCTTCAGGACATGAAGACAATGCAGCTCGGCGAAGTATATAAGATGCTTGCCCTCGCCCTCGGAGAGCCCCCGACGGAATTCACTTGGACGAAGCGAGACAGCAAGGGCAACGCCATCGAGACCAAGACATACACTCCTCAGTCTTTCTACAAGGAACTTTTCGGCAATGACCTGAAGAACGACTACATAATGCTTATGAACGACCCTTCGCGCGAATACTGGAAGGTATACCGCATAGACTACGACCGCCATAGCTATGACGGCCAGGACTGGACCTATCTCAACGTTCCTATGACCGACTTGAAGGAAGCTGCCATAAAATCGATAAAGGACAGCACAGCTATGTATTTCTCATGCGATGTAGGGAAATTCCTCGACCGCGAACGCGGTACACTTGATCTGGAGAATTTCGACTATGACTCGCTTTTCGACACCAAGTTCGGAATGGACAAGGCCGAGCGCATCTCCACTTGGGGAAGCGCATCCTCCCATGCAATGACGCTCTCAGGAGTTGACCTCGACTCAAAGGGGGAGCCTAAGAAATGGCTTATCGAAAACAGCTGGGGAAAGTCGGGACATGACGGCTATCTCATCGCCACCGACGACTGGATGGACGAATATCTCTTCCGCCTCGTGGTGGATAAGAAATACGCAAGCCCGAAGATTCTGAAGGCAATGAAGCAGGAGCC
>JAIDTS010000040.1 GCA_029060585.1 Muribaculaceae bacterium | reverse complement strand
GTAGTATAGGACAGAGAGTAACACGTTTTGGAGGAGATACAGGAGAGATCAACCGTCAGATTTCAGCATGTCCCCTTTTGAAGGAATATGATATAAAAACTTTAGCGGCCGAGGCGGTTCCAAGTGTCGCTGCAGAGAAGATCAATGCCATATATGAGGAAAACAAAAAGATTATGGAGGAATATATTGCCTCCAATGACCTTCATCCACTGACTGTGAGAATTCTCAGGAATGAGCTGCTTGGTGAGTTGGCGGCAGCTTTTGGTGAATATGAACACAAACGTGTTTATTATATGGTTGCCACTCCTGATGCTCCGTCACTCAAGGAGAATCCGGACGTAGCTTTCTATGATTGATGGAAGAAATTGCTGACCGAGGCGGATGAATGGTTTCTTACTTCCTCATATATGGAAGGTACCCAGTCCGATTATTTTGGCAGTTATTTTCCTTATCTGTTTGACGCGCAGGAAAGATACAGATATGTTATCCATTATGATCCCATGGCTTTCCTCAAATCGAAAGGGGCCATACTGACTCCGGAGGAAGAGGAAACAGCGGAATGGTTTGCCTCGAATCTCGGCAAAACCTTATACCTCACATCGAAGGAAACTGACGACTACAACAACAGATACTATTTGGCGTATCAGTTGGCTAAGCGTTCAGGACTGGAACAGGAATATCTTGATTTTTGCACAGATGAACGAAGAAAAATGAAAGAGCAAGGCATAGACGATGTTAATATTGACACGCCATACAATGTCAGTCTTCAGGCGGACGCGATCAAGCAATTTACCGGTCGGGATGATGTGCCGTTTCTCTGGCAAGCAATACAGACTTATCTCCTGACAGAAGGTAATGGACTTAATATAGAAGATTATTCCAAGGATCAGATGAATGATATCATTGACAGGATTAAGGACACTAATGTCATCACTCATCCGGTTCTGACGGAGGCCTTCACAAAATTCTTTGATAAGGCCTACAGTAAAACGAACTATGAGCTTCCTGACGACGAACGAGGCAGGATAATAAAGGAAATAATCGAGCCATACAAAGGGAAAGTCATACTTCTTGACTTCTGGGGAACTTCATGCGGACTATGCCGTAACCATATAGAGGAATCTGCTGAAGAACGGAAACGCAATCTTGATAATCCGGATTACAAGCGAATATTCATCTCGAGTCCAGTGGATTCATGGAAGCCTGATTACGATAAATACGTTGAGGAAAATCTTGCGGATGAGACTAATGTGTGGCTGTCTGAATTAGCCTACAGGAAAGTGCAGGATCTCTTCAGCTTCTCAGGATTGCCACGCTATGTGCTTATCGACAGGGATGGAAAGGTCTTGAATGATGACCTGGATTTTGCGTATCGTCATATGTATCTTTATGATCTTGGCATTACCCTATAAAGGGACCGGACTGATAGAAAATGATGTTTGCGACGCTAAATAGTTTTCGTATGAATTACCATATCGTGGCATTAGAATTGAAATTAGAAAATAATTTGGTAAAGGAGTAGGACTTTTTGCTATTTCTCTTGTCTAAGGAATAGAACATAACAAATAAATAGCGTCATGAATTATTGGATCAAGAACTTTTTCGCTTTAATAGCAGTGTTGGCACTTACCGCTTGCACAACCTCTAAGTCTACGATTTCCAACAGTGTCAACCTCTCCAAGTATGAATATGCATCGGTCATCAACAATGACACTTATCATATTCCGGCTGAACTAATGGAATATGAGATTATGCTGTATGATGCGGTTGAAGACTCTCATCTGCAACTGATAAGCGATGCCCGAATTTATGAATTATCACCTTCGCAGCTTGAGAAGCTTCTGCTGGTGAAATATGGAGTAAACGTAAAGGAGGAAGAAACCATAGTGACGGTAAACTTTATCGACTATATGAGTGGCAGACCGGTAGTTTCATGCAGAGGAGCATATTCAACGTTGGGTATTGCCGGAGCCTCACACGACATAAAAGGAGCAATCAAACGTGTTGCAAAACAAATCTCAGAGACCTTCAACAAATAACCAGCATAATTTAATGATTACTTGGTGATTTAGAAACTTTTTCTTGAAATGCCTATAAAGAGAAAACCGAAACGTCATCATTCATTCCTTTTGATTATGGTCGCCATTTTGGCGACCATGACAATTGCGTGTGACCGAACCTCTACTATTGAAACTCAAATGAAGGAGGCCGAATCCCTGATTTTATCCGCTCCAGATTCGGCTACCAGCATACTTGAAAGCATTCTTTTCAAGGAAGCCTCCGGCATGAATGATCGGCAAAAGGCTTATCTCAGCATCCTTCTTGCAAAAGCAAAAATCAGTCAGGGGAAAACCTTCCTTACAGATGAATACTTCGATTCTTCTATCAGTTACCTTGAGTCCGTATCGGATACAGTAAGGCTTATTGATATCTATCAGCTTGCTTCAATTAAGAAGCGATGGCTACGTCAACAAGACTCCGCAGCGTTCTACTTATCGAAAGCCATTGACCTCGTCAACGACTCTTCTGCCGGATTTAAAAGCAAACTATATATCAAGCTTTCCAACCTCTTCGCATATCCTACCTTACCAAAGGATTACCAGACGGCTCTAAAATACGCAAAACTTGCCTTGTCAACTGCGAAATCGTCCACAGACAAGGCAAGGGCATTGCACGATATCGGGCTTTTCTACTCATATTTAAACTACAATGATTCTGCCTTGATATTTATGGAGGAGGCTTTGAATGAAAGTGATCCTTCAGATCAGGAATTCGAGACATACGCACTTAACTATTCCTGTCTGCCAAACATAGACATCAACAAAGGCGTGACCCAACTCAGGCAAATCAAAGGAGAACATCTCGGAAAAATGATCTCTTTAGGTTTTTTATACCTGAATCATTCCAGACTTGATTCAGCCAAGACCTATCTTACTGAATCCAAACGTCTATATCATCAAGACCCCTCCAAGTATTCCATAAACACCCATAATAGCCTTAGACTTCTTGAAGAAAGCCTACGACTTCTCAATTCAGGAACAGTCGAATGCGGCGAGGGTAGCGTACCCAATGACTCAATCAACCAGATACTTGATGTCAGGCTTAAACACTCGAATGAACAAAAAGAAAAAAATAATCAGCTTCAGATAAGGCTATTGGAATCGAAGGCACAAAGACAGCAGACATGGATAATCGCGTTATGCGCTCTATTCTTTGTCACCGTTTGTTTCGGATTATATGTTTGGAATGCTAAACGAAAGATGCTTAAGCTAAAGGCTCAACTTGACAACGTAAAGATAGAACAGATAGTAGCAGAGGCAGCTGATCAGTATTCCAATGAAAGTGATGCTGCGAAAAATCTTATCAGGAAACGGCTCGATCTATGCATCGAACAGTTCAGAGCCTCTAAACTACAAGCGGAGATAGACAAAATGGAACTTCAGTATATTTCTTGCGGCAACTATCCTACCATCAAGTGCAGAGGTGCGGTGCAGAAGGAACTGATAGGATGTTTTGCCGACTTCATTGTTGATCTCAAAATGACAGGCGCAAAACTTACCGTAGATGACATTATAACATGCCTTATGTCTTGTCTTCAAGAATCAAATGCTGCGACAGCCGCCTGTCTGGGAACAACAGAGACATCTGTAAGGACACGAAAATCACGCCTTAGAGACAAATTACCGTCCGATATTCTGGAGTTGTTGAGACTTAAGATAAACAACTGACAAACAAGATAATAGCATGGATTAGAAACGTTTCTGAAATGCAGTTTCCAGTGTTGTAACGAATCTGAAACGGCTAATTCTTTGTATCGCCGTGAATATGCCATACCTTTGCGGAAAAAAATCCACAAGGTATGAAGCAATTATTTATCATTATTTATTTAGCTACAGCGATCATTGCCGAGGCGCAGACACAATTCAACGTTTCAATCGAAGGTAAGGATTCGTTAAAAACCATTCAAATCGGAGAGATTGAAGTCAAGGCTGACAGAAATCTACAACGTCTAAGTAAAGGGGGCCTTTTAACCGAAGTTCAGAATACAGCCTTATCATCGCTCGGCACATGTAGAGATGTCTTCGCCCAGCTACCGGGAGTAAGGACAGATGACAACCAAATAGAGATAATAGGTCGAGGAGCACCTCAAATCTATATTAATGGACGCAAACTTCTTGATCTGTTGGAACTTGACCGGCTGTCATCGAAAGAAATCCGGAATATCGAGGTTGTGTACAATCCGGGAGCCAAATACGGTGCTGAGACAAAAGGAGTTATTATTATAAGGACCATACGGAAAAAGGGGGATGGTATCAGTGGCTCAATGCAGGCAACCGGAAGATTTGCAAGGTATTTATCTTGTTCGGATTATGTATTTCTGAATTATAGGAAAGGTAGCTTTGACGTGTTTGGATCATTCAACTATGACCATTCACGAGGTTATCAGAAACAGCGGAACAATACAGAGATATATACAGGCGAATCAGATTATCTTGTAAACCAAGATATCTGCATCTATCCAATTTCGAACTCATATCTGACCAATTTCGGCGTAAACTGGCAGATAAACAATAATAATTCTATAGGAATTAAGTATGAATATTCCGCTACCCCTGATTACAGATCCCACTGGACCTCGCATGAGACAGCATCCGACAGACAATGCACTCCTGATGAGATATCATATGACATCAACTGGAAAGGAAGCTCAAGGCCCATACATCTTGTAAACCAGTATTATCAGGGCAAAATTGGCAATGTAGACCTATCTGTCAATAATGACTATTATTGTCGAAGCAGCGACAACAATCAATCAATATCGGAAAAAGATCAATCCGGAAATATTAGCCAGAAAGGAAGCCAAAGTCGGGTAAAAAGTTCTATGTTCGCCTCAAAAGGAACCGCAGAATATTCATTTGGGGACAACACTTTGGAATTCGGATACGAGGTAACAGCTACGGATAGACGGAATGTATTCCATAATGAAGGAATCAATCTGCCTGATGCAGATGACCGTATAAAAGAAACGAACTGTGCAGGTTTTGTCGCAGTCAACATTCCAATCCAGAATGTAGAATTGTATGCTGGAATAAGATATGAGAATACTGTCTCCGATTATTATCAGAATGACAGATATGTGATGGAGCAAAGCCGTAGATACAGCCGATGGTATCCGAGTGTAGATTTCACCTTTCCTATAAACAAAGCAAAATTCACGCTATCGTATGAGGCTAAGACTAAAAGACCGTTATACAGTCAATTAAGCAGCAGCATTCAGTATGATGATCGTTTTACGTACGAGACAGGGAATCCACTGCTCAAATCCGAACAGATACATAATATTTCACTTGCTGGAATTTACAGATGGGTATTTTTTAGTGCCTCCTACACATATGATTCCGATGCGATTATTAGTATTATAAGGCCATACAGGCAAGGAGAGCCCCAGAATATCATGAGTTATGAAAATATCAATCATCTGTCTAAATATGATATAGTATTGTCATTCTCTCCAAGAATCTCCTTCTGGTCTCCTCGACTCAGACTCAACTTATCGGGACAGAAATTTTCCATGGAAACAGTAGACGGCAAGGAAAAGATGAACACCCCTATCCTATTCGCCAATCTATTCAACAGTTTTTCGCTGGGAAAAGGGTTTACCGTCAACTGCGATATCTCCGCACGCAGTCAGGGCGATATGGATGTCGTGACCATCAAGCCCTTTATCTTATAAACATCTCCGAGCCACAGAGACGCTCATGAATATAGTATGGGGTCTGGTGGTTG
>JAIDTS010000004.1 GCA_029060585.1 Muribaculaceae bacterium | reverse complement strand
TTGACACTTCCGGAAGATTCTTTCCTGCACAAAGATGGTGGCCTCTACTTAAGAAATACAATGCAAGGCTTATACTCAGCACAGACGCTCACTACCCCGAAAAAACGGCTGCCGGATACCACGAAGCGTTAGAAAGGCTTCGCGCGTGTGGAATGCAAGATCAACTATTTATCGGCTGAAGCGCGGAGTGAACACATGTATGCGTCAAGCTTCGATTCCGCCGGATTCTGCTGAGGAATCCAGAAACGTGCTCCGACAAGTGCATCGGGTAGATATTGCTGTGGAGCATAGTGATTTTTATAATCATGGGCATACATGTAGTCGTGGCCATATCCCATTTCTTTCATCAACGATGTTGGTGCGTTGCGCAGATGCAACGGCACAGGAAGGTCACCCGTCTTCCTTACTGCCTCCAATGCATTGTCTATGGAGAGATATGCCGAATTGCTCTTGGGTGAAGTAGCAAGATAGATGGTACATTCAGCAAGGATGATCCTACCTTCGGGCCATCCAATTTTCTGCAGCGCATCGAAAGTGGCATTTGCGAGAAGCAGAGCATTGGGATTAGCGAGACCGATGTCTTCCGCTGCCAGGATGACAAGACGTCTGGCTATGAACTTAGGATCCTCGCCTCCCGCCACCATTCGAGCAAGCCAATATATAGCTGCGTCGGGATCGCTTCCACGTACACTCTTGATAAAGGCCGAAATGATATCGTAGTGCATTTCGCCGTTACGGTCATAGGCCGCGGGATTTACCTGCAGGCAGTTGGTGACGAATTCATCGTCGATTACGACAGGGCTTTCTTCCGGAACGCTTTGCTCCAAAAGATCAAGGATATTGAGGAGTTTTCTCGCATCGCCTCCTGCAAACCGGAAAAGAGCCTTCGTAGACTTCACCTCCACATTTCTTTTAGAAAGAACACGATCAGTCTTCAGAGCCCTTTCGAGCAGAATCTGAAGATCTTCCTCTTCAAGAGACTTAAGTGTATACACTTGGGCCCTACTCAAAAGAGGACGAATTACCTCAAATGAAGGATTTTCTGTGGTAGCACCGATTAGTGTCACCACCCCCTTTTCTACGGCTCCAAGCAGTGAATCCTGTTGAGCCTTATTAAATCTGTGAATTTCGTCAATAAACAGTATGGGACGGGCCTTTGCGAACATGCTTGAAGCCTCCCGTGTACAACGTTCTATGACATCCCGCACGTCCTTCACTCCTGAAGTTACGGCACTCAGAGTGAAGAATGGGGCATCAATCGTATTGGCTATGATACGGGCAAGTGTCGTCTTGCCGACTCCAGGAGGACCCCATAATATGAAAGAATTTATTTTTCCAGACTCAATCATATTTCGGATGATTCCGCCGTCACCCACAAGATGCTTCTGCCCTATGTAGTCATCGAGCGTATTAGGACGTAGACGTTCGGCAAGAGGTTCGAAATTATTCATGTCTCTATCCTCTCGATTTAAGTATCACCTCAAGTCTGTCTGCATTGACTTCAGCCACAGCATTCACTACAATATCGCTATATGGCTCAATATCGGAAGACTTAAGGGTACCGGCCACTCCTATGACATAAGCTCCGGCAGCTTTGCCTGCTTTTACTCCCTGAAGCGAATCTTCAAACACTGCGCAACGCTTTGGGTCGACCCCAAGGGCAGCCGCAGCAGCGAGATAGCCTTCCGGATCCGGTTTGGAGCACTTAACCTGATCACCCGTAATAATCACGTCGAAGTTTTCTTTGAAGTCAGGCATGTCATGCCAAAGATGATCCATTTTTAGACCATTACTGCTGGTCACAAGTGCCACTCGAATTCCCTTAGCCTTCAGAATGTCGAGGAAACCTATGGCTCCAGGAAGCGGACCATAAATCATCATAGCCTCCAGACGTATAAGTTCCTTAGTGACATCTTCCCTGACTTCTTCCGGGAAATATCGCTCTAAAATATCCTCAAGAGTCGTACCCTTGATTTTATATGCGAAATCTTCTATTCCTGTAGGCCATTGTTTCTC
>JAIDTS010000399.1 GCA_029060585.1 Muribaculaceae bacterium | reverse complement strand
CTTGGCGGTGTGCGGGAATTTCGCTAACTTTGCAGTTTGAAACAGCCCGGTTGAATCCCGGGCCAGCAGCAACATTCTATGCAAGACATCCGCAATATAGCTATCATCGCGCACGTCGACCATGGCAAGACCACTCTCGTCGACAAAATGCTCCTCGCCGGAAACCTTTTCCGCGAAAACCAGAACGCAGGGGAACTTATCCTCGACAATAATGACCTCGAACGCGAGAGAGGTATCACGATTCTGTCTAAAAACGTCAGCATCAACTATAAAGGCACCAAGATAAATATCATCGACACCCCGGGACACGCCGATTTCGGTGGCGAGGTGGAGCGTGTGCTGAATATGGCCGACGGTTGTCTGCTTCTCGTCGACGCTTTTGAGGGCCCGATGCCTCAGACCCGCTTCGTGCTTCAGAAGGCTATCCAGATGGGGCTTAAGCCTGTCGTGGTCATCAACAAGGTCGACAAACCAAACTGCCGTCCCGATGAGGTCAACGAGATGGTCTTCGACCTAATGTTCAATCTCAACGCGACTGAAGACCAGCTCGACTTCCCGACTATCTACGGAAGCGCGAAGGAGAACTGGATGAGCAAGGACTGGAAGGTGCGCACCGACGATATCACAGCCGTGCTCGATGCGATCATAGAGAATATTCCTGCTCCTACACAGCTTGAGGGTGAGCCTCAGATGCTCATCACGAGTCTTGACTTCTCGAGCTACGTAGGCCGAATCGCAGTGGGCCGTGTCCATCGCGGCACACTCCGCGAGGGCATGGATATCGCCCTCTGCAAGAAAGACGGTTCGGTGAAGAAGCAGCGCATCAAGGAACTCCATACATTCGAGGGAATGGGGCGTAAGAAGGTCTCTGAGGTCAGCTCGGGCGATATATGCGCCATCGTCGGTCTCGAGGATTTCGAGATAGGTGACACTATCTCGTCGGTGGAAAATCCCGAGCCGCTTCCCCGCATAGCCATCGACGAGCCCACGATGTCGATGACATTCACCATCAACAATTCCCCCTTCTTCGGCAAGGACGGCAAATACGTGACATCCCGCCACATCCACGACCGCCTTATGAAGGAGCTCGACCGCAACCTTGCTCTGCGTGTAAGCAAAGGAGATACCGAAGACAAATGGACCGTCTTCGGCCGTGGTGTGCTTCATCTCTCTATCCTCATCGAGACTATGCGCCGTGAAGGTTACGAGCTGCAGGTTGGTCAGCCGCAGGTGATTATAAAGGAGATCGACGGCGTGAAGTGCGAGCCTGTGGAGACTCTGACAATCAACGTCCCGGAGGAATATAGCTCGAAGGTAGTGGATATGGTGACACGCCGTCGTGGCGAGATCGTCAGCATGGACACTCAGAACGACCGCATCAATATCGAGTTCCATATCCCGTCGAGAGGCATCATCGGTCTGCGCAACAATGTGCTGACAGCTACCGCCGGTGAGGCGATAATGGCCCACCGGTTCCTCGAATACCAGCCATGGAAGGGCGAGATAGAGCGGCGCACCAACGGCTCCCTCATCGCCATGGAGGCCGGCACTGCTTATGCATACGCTATCGACAAACTTCAGGACCGCGGCCGTTTCTTCATTTTCCCGCAGGATGAGGTGTATGCCGGTCAGGTGGTAGGGGAGAACGCCAAAGACAATGATATCGTAGTCAACGTGACGAAGTCGAAGAAGCTCACCAACATGCGTGCGTCCGGAGCGGACGACAAGGCCAAGATTGTACCCCCCGTGGTCTTCTCCCTCGAGGAGGCACTTGAATACATCAAGGAGGATGAATATGTGGAGGTCACTCCCAACCATCTGCGCCTGCGCAAGATCATCCTTGACGAAAACGAGCGCAAGCGCGCCAACCGGTCAAATGATTAAAGATTAAAGATAAAAGATTAAATATAAGCTGTTAAGGCATAAAAGGATGAAGCATCCGCTGACATCTAAGGAAAGAAGAGGGCTGGTGGCCGTAGCGGCCGCAGCCCTCTTGTGTTTGGCATTGGGATTCATCTTCCGCAACTGCAGGTCGCGAAACGCTTCAGCAGCCCCTCAGGTGGTCATTGTAAACAACGACTCCGTTATGTCCTCGGATTCATCACGTGACTCAGTCTCCGACAAAACTGTTTCGGCAAAACGTAAAAGGAAATCCGGGTCGGATGCTTCAAAACGCAAGCGAGGCAGCTCGAAGAAGCGCCAGAAAGCCGAGAAGGTATACCCGTCGCGCAGTCCCCTTGACGAGCCCTGCGACTATTAGTGCGTAGAGCGTGGTGCGTATACTCCTCTATCGGTATTGCTTGTCGACGGTAGGAGAGGCGTTGCGGAATGCCTTCATGACCATACCTATCGTGCTGCCTATATACGTCGGGTCAGCACTGTAGTATTTCGTACCATCCGTGTTGTAGAAATATCCTGCGATATCGTCGTCTACCGCTACCGTAGCGCTCTCATGGCCCGGATACTGAACAAGCTGGCAGGGGAGTCCGAACGCATTCCAGAGCAGATAGGAGAAGAATATCGCGCGGTCTTCGCAGTCGTTCTTGTCGTAGATGAAGTTCTCTTCAAGGAAGTATGGCTTCTCAAATCCGTGGAAGTCCTGATCGGTGGAATAGTTGAAGCCCTTATGGCAAAGAGACATAAGTGAGTTCACCTTCTCCCTGTCGCTCATGCCGGCCAACTGACCCTTGAGTTGGCCTACGAGATCTTCCCTGAGTCTGCTGTCTACCCATGAAGACGCGAAGTCGCCTGTCGGCATCTGCGGATAGTGGTGCAGAAGTTTCTGGATATTCTCGTTCACTTCTCCCCTTAGCGTCAGATTGCCGTTGGTCAGATTGAATTCCTTTGGCTTCATAGGCAGGCTGAGTCCCGTCAGACGCAGGTCGGATGTCTTGCCGAGAGATTCAGCCGGAAGATTGCATGTCATAAGGCGCATGGGTTGCCCTTTGGGTGCGTCATATCCCTCCGGGAATAGGATGGTGTATTTTCTTCCGTCTATGGTCTGCGACATGGTGGCGTAGACTACTTTCTGGTCAAACGGCATCATCACTGTAAAGATGTCGTTGATCTTGATGAGGCGCGCATCGTAGCCCATGTTTGACAGGAGGAAATGCACGGCCGACATGCGGGCCGCCTGGTTGGAATCCTTGAATTTCTGGTTGACGAACGACTCCGCGAGCCTAAACGTCAGGTATCCGTTGAGGCCGAGCTGACGGGCAAGTCCGAAAAGCTGGCGGGCGGTCTCGACTCCACCTTTCTGATCGGCCATCTTCTTCCAGTGGGAGCCTGTGTCCTCCGGTCCGTTGATGGATTTTGCTATCTGGAAGTCAATTTCCGGTATGAAAGCCTCCATACCATAGAAGTCAAACATGAAGTTGTTCTGGTTCTGCGGGACGGTGAAGGTCTCGACTGTCGCGTAGCCGCTTTCGTCCGCCGCGCGCTGAAGGTCCTCGGCGCTCTGGCGACGGCTGCTCATGTCGATGTTGACGATTCCTGACTCTCCGGGACTTGGAGCGGCAATCTGCCCCGGGAAATCGCCGAACGCGAATCCGGGATCGGGAAGGCGACGCACCGCGAGCTCATAGTTGCTCTTGCCTGCTGACTCCGACATGGCGAGCTGGGCTCCCAGAGGACTCTTGGCCATTGTGGAAGGCATTGAGCCTCCTCCGATGCCTCCGGCGTCTATCTTGATGCTGTGGTGGCTATACTCGGTGATGCTTCCGGGCGCCAGATTTCCTGCCGGGGTCGCCGCGAGAATGCCGTTCATGGCCGATGGTGCGAATTTTGGATCCGGAAGTTTCGCCACTGCAGGTTCCGGCTCCGGTTCCGCTGTCTTCGGAATCTCAGGAAGAGCCGCGGGCTTCGGCGCTGTATAAGGGCTCTCTTCTTCCCAGAGCGGCTCAAATTCGTGCCATTCGCCATTGAGGAAATCGCCGTAGTGTTCGAGAATGCGACTCTTGAAGTTGTCATAGTCGCTCAGGATCTGCTGGCGGAATTTATTGTATTCCTCAAGGGGAGACTGCGACAGTGCCGCAGTCCCCCCCAGTAGCATGCATCCTGAAAGTAGTGTGATGCATTTGCGCATGTTGGTGGCCTTTTCTTATTTGAGGGGTTCGTTGACGAATTCCGACACCTGCTTGGCATATTCCTGAGCCAGACCAGACTCTGCGGCGGCGTCTTTCAATGCCTTCTGGCGGCGTGCAAGTGCCTTGTTTTCGTCTACGGTGAAGTACATGCGGAAGTCATAGCTTCCGTCGGGGTTCTTCTTCATGAGTGTCAATGATTCCTGAAGCTCGCCCTTGATTTCCTTCTGGGTGAGGCGCTCGTAGGCTGCATAGAAGCGTGCGAATTCGGGATCGTTGTCAGTGTCGACTTCGTTGCCGTATGCGTCTGTCACGCTGCGACCCTTCACCTGCGATACAGCCTTCGAGGCATATTCTGACATCGCGTAGGTGATGCACATCTGGCGACCGTTGTTCTGCGACTTTGAGTGGCCGGTTCCAAGCTCCTCGGTAGCGCCCATCTCAAGTTTTGCGAAGTGCTTGTAGAGGGCGTCCTGCATGGGAAGGCTGCCCATTACCTCATATCCGTCTTTCTTAAACTGTTTTGCGCGGTCTTTTGCGTTCTTGTTGCACATCTTCTCCTGCTTCGGAGTGAGAGCCGCCTGCTGGGCGGTAGCTGCAGGTGCGATCAGGCATAGCGCCATGAGCATCATGATAATCTTTTTCATTGCTTATTTGAATTAGTTGGTTATTGTCTGTTTAATCATATTCGTAATTCCTGTCGGTGTTCGGGCTTACGCTGAGGTTTATCACCTTCATGCCCATCTCCTCGTCGGCACGGCGAAGCTCTATCATGAGCTTGTTGAAGTCACGGGTCGTCATCGTGTCGAGGTTCGCCTCTTCAAGATAGTTCCACGAGCCTTTCCTAAAATAATTGGGTGAGTAGACCACATAGAGTCGGTTAAGCGCCAGCTTGTCGGTGGTGATGAAGAGTCCGTCTCCCGGCATCTCGCCCAGATCTCCTCCCGGACGGTTTTTGTCGAAGAGGATATAGTCGTAGCCCTTCTTGAGGGTGGCCTGGGCCGGAGTCGATTCGAATGGAAACATCTTGTAGACCATTCCGTCCTCGTCTTCGAGGCATACCATGATGAATACGTCCCGTTCCGGACTCTTGACATAGACGAATATGTCTTGCGAGTCCTTGAAGTCTGAGCTGACGGCTCTCTTATCCGGTGCGGAAAGGGCATTGACCGTCAGTTCCGGAGCCTTGTTGGATAACTTTCGTCCTCGCCCCGATACCTTGCAGGTGACTACTGGGACTCCTCCCTCGAAGCGTTCTTCGTATTGCGGAGTCCCGGTAGTGGCGAGCCATTCGCCACGTACCGTGCTCTGGGTGCTGGAGAGGAACGCCATCTTCTCCTTGTCGTTGATTATTTCATTGGTCTGCACTACGTCCTGGCTCACAAGAGTGCCGAACTCATTGCGGAGTGCCTCGTTCTGCGCCCCTTCGAGAGCCTTCTCCTTGGCCTCAACCATCGACATGCCTGGATGTCCGTAGTAGGTATATGTGCCGGACACCGCCTTGTCGTCGGCAGCACGCGCACTCAGGGATAGCCCCGTCGCTGCTGCGAAAGCGAAGGCGAGCATAAGAAATCTTCTGCTTGCCTCTTCCAACGCCCAACGCGCGACGCGCGACGCCATTAAGGTCTTAGTTTCTTTGATTTCCATGTTCCGGAAAGTTTGCCTGTTGCTTTGTAGGTAGGAGTCTGAGCGCGGCGGTTGATCTCCTGCGATGTGGACGCTACCTTCTCCTTTACATATGTCGAGATGTCTTCAAGCGTCGCGCCTCCTTTCGATTCCTGAAGTTTCTTCAGCAGCCAGTAGGTAAACATGCCGTGGTCCTTATCCTCATAGGGGAACGCGGTCTGCTGTGCGTCGGCAGCCGAGAGCACGAAGACATTCCCGGCCGGATCCACGTCCTTGTGCCTGAGAGCTACGCCTCTGGCCGCTACAACCGGAGTGTCCTTCTGTCCCGATTCGCGCGATGATCCTGAGAAGCAGGCGTCCATGAACGCATATACGGAGGCGTTAGGCAATTTGCCGAGGCCGTCATACACTTCCTGGAGCTTTATCATGGTGCGGCTGTGCTGCGGCTGAGCGTCTACCGGCATCAGATATGCCTCCTTGGTGTTGTCGTCCGGCAGGCCGTGGCCCGAATAGTAAAGGATGACGTCTACGTCTTCCGGCCGGTTGGAGATGCGTCCCTTCAGGTTTTCGAATTCGCTCCAGAAGTCGCCGGAAGTGGCGTCGGTAAGGAATGTGATCTGCGACTTCGGAATACCGAGCGTCTTCTCGCAATACTCGCTGAATGTCTGTCCGTCGTGAAGCGCGGAGGCCACGTTGGCCACGTTCTTGTAGTTCTCGTTGGCCACTATGAAGGCGTAGGTGTTGGTGTTCTTCTTACCGGTCTCCGGTATATCCTTGTCCACGTCTGATGTCTTTGCCAGTATCTTGGCGTTGGCGGGTTTCCCTGTCGTGGTCTGGGTAGGCGTGGTCTGCTTGAGGTATGTGTCAAGGTTGATCTTCACGTCGGGAGTCTCGTAAGTGGCGGCTTTGCTTGAGTCGTATGAATAGCTCTTGCCCGCCGTAGTGCGGAATGTGATGGAGGCAATCGCCAGGCGGTCGTCGTCTATCATGTATCGCGGAGCGCGTATCTCTACGTTATTGTTGTTCCAAGCGCTCTTGAACATCTCTGCCTCCTTGTTCTTCAGGGGAACCTTGATGGTGGCGTCTCCGTAAGGAGTGGTGATGAGATATGTCTCGTTGCTGGGGTCATAGGGCTGCAGCTCGAGGTCGCGGGGAACGAAAGAGAACGCGTATTTATCGAGATACTGTTTTTCAGCCTCCGCCTTCAGTTTCTGGTATTCACCCTGAAGTCCGCCTTCGGTCACGCGTTTCTGATAGTCTTCGATCTTCTCGAATTCTCCACGCTTAGCCCAGTCGCCGAGTCTCTCTTCTATGTAGTTTTTTGCGAATTCCTGATAGGAGGGGGCTGCGATGGAGGATGTCGTGGTGTGCTCGCCGCCGCTTACGCCGAGAGGACCGTTCATCACTTCCGGCATCTCCCCCATAGCCATCGGTTTGTCGCCGAGGGCACCGAGGCGCACGTTGATCTCGTCAAACTTCTCCTTGTTGTCGAGATATCCGTAGGCGATGCCGAGGGCGCGGAGATACTGCTTGTCGTTAGGTTTAGTCGCTACGATCTGCTCCAGATGCTGTGCGGCCGACTCGAAGTAGGCGCGGCTCTGACGGCGGTTCTTCTTCGCGATCTTCTCGTCTTCCTCCATGATCGACTTATTGTAGAAGTCTGCTCCGAGGTTATAGTAGCAGGTCGCGATGCGCTGAGTGTTTTCGAGGCTGTTGGGATGGAGCTCCGCTATCTGGTTGTACATGTCGAGAGCCTTCTTATAGTCGTGAGTCGACTCATAGACCTGTGCCTGGACGTTGAGCAGCTGTTCATCGCCCGGTTTCATCAGAAGCGCGCGGTCGAGCAGCGGCTGGATGCGGTCGGCGTATCCGCCGTCGATGCAGCACTGTATGCCCATAGCTACGAGCTGATAGTCGTCGGGATAGAGCACCGCCGCGTTGCTCAGCGTGTTGATGCCTTTCAGATAATCTTTGGTGTTGATGCAAGCCTGCCCCATGAAGGTGCTGACTTGATGGCGCATCTTCTCTTCTCCTGTGGCGAGATACATGTCGAAATATTCCTTCGCGAGGTCGAAGTTGCCGGAGTTGTAAGCATCTGAGGCTGCTACGTAGACGAGAGTGGGGTATACCCTCTGGTCTCGTTTGAAGTCGCTCTCTGAGAATACCGGAAGTCTCTGTGTGTCTATGTAGGCGCGTGCGAAGTTGGCGAGCTGGCGCTGGTCGCCGCCGTTGGAATAGAAGAATGCTCCCTTCAGCAGAAGTCCGTTGATGTCGAGCAATACGTTTTTCGCCTGTGTCGTCTGTTCCTCTTCCTCGGCCAGCTCGAGAGCCTTTGTGGCGGTGAGATACATGCTCATCACCTTCGGATAAAGTGAGGCTTCCTCTTCTCCTTCATACTGCGCCTCCTTGAGCGCCTTGTATTCTTCCGTCATGGCGTTAAACGCCAACTGTGCCGGAGAGAGGGCTTCTCCTTCTTCGGTCGCGGTGCCATCCTCTGCAGGTGTGGCGGAGGTAGCTTCCGTTTCCGTGGAAGTCGGATCCTGCGGTACTGTAGAATCTTGCGGAGCCTCTACCGATGCATAAAGGATTCCGGCGGCAGCCACAGCAGCCAATGTGAAAATCGTTTTTAGCCTATGTTGCTTGTTCATTTCTTAGGAATGGTTGAGTAGTGTTGTATTGTTGTTAAGTTCTTAAGTCTCTGTTGGTATGTGGTTGATTATTGGTTCCGTAGACGGTTTTCACGCCGTCTACGGATGTGGTGTGTGATAGTTGTTTTGTGGAATGTCTGAATTTCAGAACGCGTCCACGAATGTGAATTCGATCGTTATGCGGCGGAATTCCGATCCCTTGCCTTCGGCCACACCGATGTTGTAGGTGTATCGGGTGTCCATGTCGCTTAGGCCTGACACGTTCTTGTCAAGGAATTCCTTCACTCCGTAGGCTCTCAGGAATGCAAGCTGCTCGTTGCTCTTGATGCCATCTTTCTGAGTGACGGTGATTGAGCTCATCTTATTGTCCTGATAGATAGGTTCGTCCTCGATGTCTCCGTAGGCGCCGTCATATGCGATGGTGTTGCGGATAGGGCTTGAGTCGGCTGTTCCCGAGATTTTCACGTTGAGTCTCTTGCCCTGCTTCACGTAGTTGGCGAAGTCTCCCTCGAATGCGTTCTTCACGATGTTGAGCATCGAGGAGGCGGCGCCTGACTGCTCCGCACGATATTTGCCGGGGGCGAAATCTTCCTGGGCCGAGAACTCCGGGTCTACCTGATAGGTGAAGTTGACGTTGTAGTTCAGGATCTTGTTGCCGTTGGCGTCATAGTCGGGAATCACCTCCGAGTTGACCGAGATTTGTGTGCGGTCGGAGATGATGTTGTCTTTCTTCGCCTCCTGCATCACCTGCTCTTTCAGTTCCTCAAGCCTGATCTCCTCCATCATCTGCTGCTGCACGAGTTCGATGGAGACCACGTTGTCGTTGTTCATGAATTCCATCGGCTTGCGGTTGAGGTTGTCGTAGATGTATTCCGAACCGTTGTTCTTATTGGTGAACTTTGCGTAGATGAGCTCGAAGGAGTCGTCGCCGAGAAGACCGTACTGCTGTTCGCTGATCGTCAGGTCGTCGGCCGAGTTGATGCCTCCAAGGTCCTCGCGCGGCATTGGCAGGAAGATGGTAGGCATGTTGTCGAAGTTCACGGCGAGCACCTCGTTGTCGGCGTCATATTGTCCGAGGCTGACTGTCGACATCGCTGTCAGGTTACCTGCCAGGCGGGTTGATATCTCGTCTTCGAAGAGGCGGCGCTGCTTTGCGCGGGTCTCGTCGTTGACACGGAGCTGATACTCCTCCATGGTTTCGTTGGGCATTTTCTTGAGCCACTCGCTCATCTTCATGTCCACTTCGTCGCTGACGAGCTTGGCGTAGTAGGGCTCGAGCTGAAGCCTGCGGGCGCTGATGCCTTTATCTGTGGAAGCGGCGAGCACGGGATTATCGGTTGCATCTACGATGAAAAGGACGTCGCTTATTGTTGCTTCGGGAACTTCAAAGATGATGCGGTCTTCGGGCTTGAGAAGGTTGACCACAGTCACTTTATCGTTGTCTGCCGCGATGGCGAGGTATTTGCCGTCGAAGTTGAAGTCGCACGCATAGCCGTTGTCGAGGTCTTCGATCATCAGCTTTACATTGAAGGTGCGAGTGTCATATATTTCCACCATGCCGTCGGCAGTCAGTACCGCCATGTCTTCGCTCGATTTGGAGAAGACGACGTCGGTCACTTTTTCGCCGGGACTTACAGTGCGTCGCATGGTCTTGTCTTCGAAGTTCATGACCTCCACCTTTTCGTCGCCGGCTGCAGCGAGGAAATAACCGTTGGGGCTGAATACGAGCATGTCCGGTTTGTTGGAGAACGCGGGTGCCTCACCGATCTGTTTGAACTTCTTGGTCTCGAAGATATAAGTGCCTTGGTCCGTTGCCACGGCGAGCTGGCGCGCGTCTGGAGTGTAGGCTGCTGCATATGGTATTCCGAAATGCTTGGAGTCGAAGCTCATCTTCTTCTCGGCCTCCCCGTCGGTGGTGAGAGCCTCCAGATAGTAGCGTCCCTTTTTATCTTTCTTGACGAGGGCTACGTTGATGCCGGTCGGGTTGATAGACATTCTTTGGATGCTGTCCTTGCTCGATATGAGTTCGAGACCAAGAGTGTTCTGCACGCCTTTTGGGGTGGCTGCCATAATCGCCGAATAGAGCGATTCGATCTGCGTCAGCGGCTTCGCTGATTTGAAGTAGTAGTCCCGTTTCTTCTGTACGGGTTCTTCCGTTTCATCCTGCGCGGCCGCCTGAAGTGGGCATAGCAGGGCGCATAAGAGCGCTGGAATTAAGAAAACCTTTTTCATAACTTAGTGTTCAACAAGTCTTGATTTTATTGCTTTGGTGCAAATTTACAAAATTTTTGTCTCATGTGCAATTTTTATTGCATAATTCATCTGAAAAGGAGTGATATTATGTAAAAAATACGGAAATGCGACCCGGCAAAAGGTCGTATCCCCGTATATGAATCGTGAATGATCTGGCGGCTCGATGTCAGCGCTTAAGAATTAGCGCGCTGCGCGGAGCCACGCTGACGCTGCCCTTGAAGGAGCCGAGGCCTGCCTCAGGATCTACCTTTCCGTCTTTCACGGCAGCATTCCATGTTCCTTTAGGAAGCTTGACCGAGCGTGCTTCATCGCTGCCGTTGAAGATCACTTTTATGTCTTTCCATGAGTCGCCGTTGGCGTTGCCCTTGAGGGTATATGAGATGAGATTCGGTGTCTTTTCGGAATCTATGTCGTCAAATGCAAGGTGCTTCGCTATTTGCTCGGCCGATGTCATTCGGAATGCAGGGTGCGCCTTGCGGAGCGCGATAATCCCCTTGTAATAGTCCATCTGGTCGCGGTTGACGCTTTTCAGGGTCCAGTCGATGGCGTTGATGGAGTCGGGACTCTTATAGGAGTTGTGCACCCCCTGCTTGTCGCGGAATATCTCCTCTCCGGCAAACATGAAGGGTGTGCCCTGCGACGTGAATACAATCGTCTGTGCCAGCTTTGCGGCGTCCATCAGTTCCTTCTCATCGGCGTCGGGCATCGATTTGCGCAGCTTGTCGGTCAGAGTGAGATCGTCGTGGCAGCTTACATAGTTCACGATCATCTCCGGCGACGTTGCGTAGGCGAATTTCGAGTTGTTGCCCTTCGAATAGTCCACCTGCGGATGAGCCGTCGCCGCCACTATACCGATCTTTACTGTCTCCTCATTGCCGGGTTTTCCGGTTGCGAAGCCCCGGTCTTCCGCGTTTGAGTAGTGGCCTTTGACGGCATCGCGAAGATCATCTGAGAATACGGCGATTCCAGTCATCTTTCCTACGTTCTCCTTCAGTGCTCTCTGTTCGGCAGGAAGCGGAGAATCACCGGCCGTCCAACCTTCTCCGTAGACGAATATTGATGGGTCTACCTTCTTCAGCTCGGACGCCACCTGATTCATTGTCTCTGTGTCGTGGATCGCCATGAGGTCGAAACGGAAACCGTCGATATGGTATTCCTCTGCCCAGTATTTCACTGAGTTGATTATGTAGTCGCGCATCTGCTGCAGGTCTGATGCCGTCTCGTTGCCGCAGCCCGATGCGTCGGAATATCTGCCGTCGTCCCAATGGCGATGGTAGTATCCCGGAGCCGTCAGCTCGAAGTTCGAGCCGTCGTTCTCTGCGGTATGGTTGTAGACGACGTCCATGATGACGCCGATTCCTGCGTCATGCAGCGCCTTGACCATCTCCTTCATCTCCCTCACTCGGGTCGAAGGATCGGAGGGATTGGTGGAATAGCTTCCTTCCGGAGCATTGTAGTTCTGCGGGTCATAGCCCCAGTTGTAGGTGTTAAGCTGCAGGTTGGTCTCATCAACTGAATTGTAGTCGTAGCTTGGCAATATATGCACGTGGGTCACTCCAAGTTCCTTAAGGTGGTCGATACCTGTCTTCTCCCCCTCGGGCGACGTTGTCCCCGATTCTGTAAGTGCCAGGAATTTACCCTTGTTTGCGATTCCGGATGTAGGAGACATCGAGAAGTCGCGGTGGTGCATCTCATAGACTATCACGTCGGTGAAATTCTCTACGGCCGGTCCTTTGTCTGTAGCCCATCCATCCGGATTGGTCTTAGCGAAATCGATGATGGCTGCACGCTTGCCGTTGGCACCCACTGCCTTGGCCCAGACTCCGGGAGTCTCAGACAGCCACCTTCCGTCTTTCTTTACTTTGAAGGTATAGAACTTTCCGTAAAGCTGTTCCGGTACGCTTGCGGTCCATGTGCCGTTTTCAGCATGAAAGGTCATTGGGAGCGTCTCGTAAGGTTTCCCGTTGAGCCCGGTGTCATATAGGTTGACGACTACTTCCTCTGCCTTAGGACTCCATAGCCGGAAATGCGTGCCTTTGGCGTCTACCTTCAGTTCAAGGTCTTCTCCGTTGTAGGTTGGATAGTCGGCAAACTGCTGGTCGTATGTGCTGCGTGCCGAGACGGTCAGGCTGCCGCTTGCCATTCCGGTCATAAGAATGGCGGCTGAGAGTATTGTCATGGTCTTTCTCATAGGTTGGGGTGGGGTGGTTTGTGCTAAGAAATTTATAAGATTGATGGTTGTCTTTTCTATACTCAATACTTAATGTGCCTTTCGGTACTTTTCATCACTCCCGTCGAGCACTTCCTCGAGTATGTTGAGGTAGGAAGTATAGCGCGATTCTGCTATCCGGTGTTCGGCAAGCGCTTCCCTGACGGCGCACCCGGGTTCGCCGGTGTGCCTGCAGTCTCCGTATTTGCAGTCGTGGGAGGCTTTGAAGATTTCCGGGAAGAAATGTCCTGTGTCTTCCGCTGTGAAGTCAATTGTCCCGAAACTCCTCACTCCCGGTATGTCTATTATCTCTCCGCCATATGGCAGGTCGAGCATTTCGGAGAAGGTCGTGGTGTGTGTGCCCGTATGGTAGAGCTCGGATATCTCGCCGGTGCGGAGATTCGCGTCGGGGATAAGTGTGTTGATCAGCGATGATTTGCCGACTCCGCTGTTGCCCGCGAGCAGCGAGATGTTGTCTGCTGTAGTTTCCCTCAGGGCGTCGAGGCCGAAGCCCGTCGCCGCCGATACTATAAGCGTGGGATAGCCGATCGAGTCATAGAGATATTTCATGGCTTCGCCGAGTTCATGGTCTTCATCGTCCCAAGTGTCGCACTTGTTGATTATTAGTCCTGCAGGAATACGGTAGGCCTCGGCCGTGGCCAGAAAGCGGTCGATGAATGTCAGTGGCACTGCCGGATCCTTCAGGGTGACCACAAGGAGCGCCTTGTCGATGTTGGCCGCCAGTATGTGTGATTCCTTCGAGAGGTTGGAGGCGCGTCTGATTATATAGTTGCGACGCGGCAGTATCTCTGTGATATACCACACGTCGTCGGTAGCCTTCACGGCCCTGACGTGGTCGCCGACGGCTACTGGATTAGTGGTGCGGATTCCCTTGATCCTGAAGTTGCCTTTGATGCGGCAGCTCACGGTAGGGCCGTCGTCGAGCCTCACGTCATAGGCGCTTCCGGTGTTCTTCACCACAAGTCCCTGCATTGCTTCCGCCGTAAGCGTCACCTTCTCTTTTTTCTCTTTCTTTGCCATACATCCTTATAACAACCGATTGCCATGAAATAATAAAAATCGGGCAGAAAAATTCCGTCCGATTTTTATTCTGAGAAGTCTGCCAAGGATTATTTCTCCTTCTTTACGAAACGTTCCTTGATGCGTGCCTTCTTGCCGGTGAGGTTGCGCAGATAATAGAGTTTCGCGCGGCGAACCTTACCGAGCTTGTTGACAGTGATCGATTCGATGAAGGGCGACTCGATGGGGAAGATACGCTCTACGCCGATTCCGTCGGAAATCTTGCGGACTGTGAAGCGCTTCTTGTCCTGATGTCCGGAGATACGGATCACCACGCCACGGTACTGCTGGATACGTTCCTTGTTACCCTCTTTGATTCGGTATGCGACAGTCACGGTGTCGCCGGGGCCGAATGCGTCGAATTCTTTCTTGGGAGTTGCGAATGCTTCCTCCACTACTTTGATTAAATCCATTGTAGTTAGTTTGTTAAGATTATGTTTGCAACATAACAGGTATCCTTTCTTTAGATGCCACTCTCGCATCCTTCCTGCCAGCGATTGCAAATCCGGGTGCAAAATTACAAAAAATTTCCGTAACTGCCAAAAAAATACTAAATTTGCGTTATGAAACAGAATCAAGACCTCACAATCAACATTCGCGGGCGTCTCTTCGACTTCACGACGCCATGGGTCATGGGCATACTCAACGTGACTTCCGACTCATTCTATGCCGGCTGTCGCGCCGGAGACGAAGAGACTGTCGTGGCTCGCGTGCGCGCCATTCGCGACGAAGGTGCCGACTGCATCGATATCGGAGCCTGCAGCACACGTCCGGGAAGTGAGCCCGTAGATGTCGAAATCGAGCTTTCCCGTCTTTTGGATGCCATCGCCATTGTGCGCCGCGAGTGGCCTGAGGCAGTCATATCGGTAGATACGTTCCGAGCTGACGTGGCCAGAAGATGTGTGGAGGCCGGAGCCGACATTATCAACGATATATCAGGGGGCACGCTTGACCCCGATATGTTCGATACCATAGCCGACCTCCGTGTGCCATATATTATGATGCACATGCGGGGCACTCCGGCTTCGATGCAGGGCCTGTCGGAGTATTCCGATGTAGTGGCTGAGGTAATCTCTGAGATCGCTTTTCGTGTGCGTGAGCTTCGCGAGAGGGGAATCTGCGATATTATAGTCGATCCCGGTTTCGGATTTGCGAAAAATGTAGGGCAGAACTATCAGCTTATGGCCTCGCTCGAAGAGATATGCCGGATAGGGCTGCCGGTGCTGGTAGGTGTCTCTCGCAAGTCAATGATATGGCGTCCGCTCGGCATAACACCGGAAGAGGCGCTTCCCGGCACTCTTGCGCTTCAGTCTTACGCCCTTCTGCACGGAGCATCCATAATCCGCGTGCACGACGTAGCCGCCGCTGTACAAATCCGTGATGTACTCTCAAAGCTCTCATAACGCACAACGCACAACGCATAACGAAATCATGATCTCATTCGGAATTAAAGACATACTCGACATCCTTATCGTCGGCGCGATACTTTTCTACATCTATAAGCTGATGAAGAGTTCCGGCACGATCAGTCTCTTCTACGGCGTCCTGCTTTTCATCATGATATGGGTGGTGGCGGCAGAGGTGCTGGATATGAAGCTCACCGGAACCATACTCGACAAGTTCATGAGCATCGGCCTTATCGTGCTTGTCATTCTCTTTCAGGATCAGATAAAGCGTTTTCTCATCGAAATCGGCTCGCGAGGCCATCTCAGTCAGCTCAAACGCATATTCCATCATGGCCCGAAAGAAGCAAAGTCGTATCATGCGCTCGTCATGGCAGTGGTCTATGCCTGCCTTTCGATGTCGAAGTCGAAGACCGGTGCCCTCATCTGTTTTCAGCGCAAGGTGCCTCTCGACGACTATGAGAAGACCGGCGACATTATAGACGCTGATATCAACACCCGCCTGATAGAGAACATTTTCTTCAAGAACTCCCCCCTCCACGACGGCGCCATGATTATCGCACGACGGCGCATCCTGTCGGTCGGATGTATCCTCCCAGTGAGCCACGACATGCATCTTCCGAAGCATCTTGGCCTTCGCCACCGCGCCGCACTCGGCATGAGTCAGGCGTCGGATGCCCTGTGCATCGTAGTCAGCGAGGAGACCGGCAATATCTCTATCGCAAAAGATGGAATAATCACTACAAATATCACATCTTCCGAGCTCGAGAAGCAGCTTTCCAATATCTTTGTTTGATCAGCTGTCAGCTGTCAGCTATCAGCTATCAGCAGTCAGTTGTCTGCAGTCTGGGTTCAGCTATTTTTGTCTTTAGGCTGTTGCTTTAGCCACTCTTTGGCTGTCAGGGCAAGTTCTTCATACCATCGCTCGCCGAATCGGCGTATGAGGGGCTCCTTCAGGAATTCATAGACGCGCACACCATTCTTGCGTCCCAGAATCTCGGCACATTTGCATATCTTCCATCGGTGATAGTTGACAGCCGTCATTCCGCCGTAGTCCTTCAGCCGTATAGGGTAGAGGCTGCAGCTTATGGGCTTGAAGAACTCCTCGCGGCCTTCACACCGCAGTTTCTCGAGGACGCAGAGGCATTTCCCCCCTGGTGCATATGTAGTGAATATACAGTCCTTGCCGTTGACTATGCTCGTGACGAGATCTCCCTCCTCGTCAATGTAGGAGGCACCCTGTTCTCTCGCCACTTCCTGTGCCGCCGGAGATAGATAGGGCATCACTTCAGGCATGAGGGCGTCGAGCCTTTCTTTCTCTTCCGGAAGCAGCGGAGCTCCGGCGTCTCCTTCGATGCAGCACTCTCCGAGGCATGTGTCAAGGTCGCATTCAAAATATCGCTCCACTACATCGAGCGAAACCAAGGTGTCGTTTATCTGGATCATGTCTTTTTCATTTACTGTAGAATAACTCGTCGGCTATAAGGCGGTCATAGCGTGCTCCTGGAGGCCTGAACCATACCTGTACCCTGTATTCATTGCGCGTCTCGTGCTTGTTGCCTTCTATGATACTCGGATCCGGGCGGCGTTCTCCTCTGCGGGGCACGGCGGTATAGCGGTAATTGTAGCTCCCTTGCTTGAGTGGAATTTCGAGAAGATATGCGCCTTGATCATAGTCATAGCGCATACGCGTGGATGGCTCATGTCGCCACCCGGTGAATTCCCCTT
This sequence comes from Muribaculaceae bacterium, assembly GCA_029060585.1. The sequence continues at coordinate 2,539 of JAIDTS010000399.1, read as the reverse complement.
CAACATATACGTCGGCATCCACCGCTTCCGGAGTGTCCAGCCGGAAATGGACTGTGACGTAGTCCGCTCCCAGGTCTGAATCAGTGGAGTTGTATTCCCTTACAAGGAAACGTCCCTGCTGGGTCTGGTCGTAGCTGTATTGACGTGTGTCCCTTTCCCGGTCTGGCGTAAGCCACGTATGATAATTACGGCTGAGAAAACGCATGGAATCCACGTGCATGTCGTTGTAGTTGGTGCGTATGGTCTCAAACCTTCTGAATTCGTTTCCGGCCTTGAAGATGAGTTCCGGCTGATGGGAATAGACCAGGCTCTTTCCCTCCACTCTCGAAGGAGTGCGAAGTGTCGATGTGGTGTAGGGAGTTCCGTTCTGCGTTATGTCCATCCTCACCATTGAGTAGGGGTCGTTGATAGTGACGTCTGTCGGCTCTATCCTGAGCTCAAGCTGCTGCCATTCCGTATTGAGTCCGCGGTCTGTGTGCGATGAAACTCCTCCTGTTATGCCGGCTGAGTGTTCACTAACTGAAAACCTCGCTTCCCCTATGGTCTCGTCGGGATTGTCGCGCTCGAAGATCTCGAGGATATAGTTGCCTGAGAGCAAAGGGGAGATATACTCATTTGGCAGTTCTATCCGGTAGTTGACGTAGTGTACGAAGGTGTTGGATGAAAATGCCCAGTCCTCGATATCCGCGATATTGAATCCGTCGAGATATTCTGATTCAAGAAGTCCCGAAGGCTTCCAGTCAGGTCCGCAGTGCACGAGCCTGTACTGAAGGTCGCTGTAGTCCTCGCTCCACTCATCGAAGGTCACGATTATTCGCTCGTCGCTGTCGAGGCGTATCGAGGGAGCGGCCATGAAATCCCCTTCCTTCATCACCTTCATGGTCCTGAGCCTCTCGCTATGTGAAGGAAGGCTGAGCAGACATGACAGGGCAAGAACCGCTTTGACGGCATACGAACGTATCGTTCCGCTGAGATTATTAATCATTTATTATTTAAAATTTATCATTACGGTCTGGTCGGCTTTATCTGATGCACCGCCTACCGCCACTTCATAGCTGCCGGCCTCTGCCTCCAATTCTCCCTTTTCAGGATTATAGAAAGCGAATGATTCAGGCCCGAGCTCAAACTCTACGTCTCTTGACTCTCCTGCCTTTAGGTGGATTCTCTTGAAGGCTCTAAGGGTCTTGTTGAGTTGACGGTCGGTTGGATTCTTTACGTAGACCTGCACCACTTCTTCGCCCTCGCGCTCTCCGCTGTTCGTCACGTTTACGCTCAATTTCACAGACTCTCCCGGCTTTCCTTCGGTTGCTTTCGGTTGTCCGTAGTCAAATGTAGTGTAGCTGAGGCCGTGGCCGAATGCGTAGAGTGGTTTCTCCGTCATATAGCGGTAGGTTCGGCCCTCCATATCATAGTCTTCAAAATCCGGAAGCTGTGCGTCGCCGGTGTAGAAGGTCACCGGAAGGCGTCCGGCCGGATTGTTGAGGCCGAAGATAGTCTCTGCTACCGCTGTCCCTCCGGCCTCGCCGGGATACCATGCCTGAAGCACTGCATCGCATAGCTCGTCCTCTTGAGCAAGCCCCATCGCGCTGCCTGAGCAGTTTACGAATATTATCTTCTTTCCCTGCTCCTTAAGTTGCTTGATGAGTTCGCGCTGCACTTTGGGAAGTTCTATAGACGTGCGGTCTCCTCCGCGGAAGCCTTCTACAGTCACGGGCATTTCCTCTCCTTCGAGTGCTGCTGATATGCCTCCCGCGAAGATGACTACGTCGGAGTCGCCGCAGTCTGTCTCATAGTCTACACTTCTGCCTATGTCAAATTTCAGCACCGCTATGCCAGGCCTGTCTTTGACCCAGTCTATCTCGATGTCATAGCTCTTTCCTTTCTCCGCCTGGATTGCGTATGCATAGTCGTTGGTCGGATTAGAACCATAGGATTTCGCTACTCTCTCTCCGTTGATGCTCAGTCCTTTGAGTCCTCTCGATGCGGTCATGTTGATTATATATTCGCCGCTTTCCTTTGGAGTGAAGACAGTTGAGAATGTGGCCGAGAAATCTTCCAGATTGACTCCGGGGGCGAATACCGTGGCTCCTCCGGTGCTCTTGTTGATCGGGAAACTTATTGTCTCTGTCGCCACCGGATTCCCTTCTTTTGTGGTGTTGTTCCAGTATGTGGCGGATATGCCTTTCTGTCCGTTGCTTGAGAGCATATCGAATGTGGAGATCGTATTGTTGTTCTTGACGTGGTCGCATCCCTTCAGATATTTTGCTTGGGGTGCTATGGATTGGATTCCTTCCAGTATGCTCACGGTCCTGGTCGGGAATCCGTTGTAGTTGCCCCATTGCATGACGGTGTCTGTGGCGTTAGGCCCCATCACCGTTATGCTTGCGTCCGTGGGAAGCGGGAGTATGCCGTTGTTCTTGAGGAGCGTCATCGACTTGCGGGCAGCTTCGAGAGCAAGTTGCTTGTGGGTCGGGTTGCAGATATCCTTTTGTCCGAGAGAGTCCCATTCGGTTGGCTCGTAGAAGAGTTCGCCGAGTTC
>JAIDTS010000398.1 GCA_029060585.1 Muribaculaceae bacterium | reverse complement strand
AGCTAAGCGACTGAGCGACAAGGCCGAGATGGTCAAAATTAGCCGCATGTATCATATCAAGACCCTTGTCAGGTTACTTGGCAACATATGTCGTTTATTTTCTCGTAGCTACTTATTATTTGAAGATGATCATATTTTTTATTAATTTTGTAGATTAGATAGCAAAAGATTTTCAATATAGATATGTAGATATGGGCAAAAGAGTGATTTCTACCTTATGCATGCTGGGTTTGATGGCCTGCAGCGCGTGGGCGGCGAAGGTAAACACAGAGAAAAAAATAACTGTCGACAATAAGGAAAGGAAATATGTGCTGTATGTTCCTGACAATGTCAAGGAGAATGCTCCGCTCGTGATAAGCCTGCATGGAGCTGCCGGACATGATACGGACAGAAGCCCGTTCCGTACATCGGTGGCTGATTCAGAAGGATGCATCGTGGTCTATCCTCAGGGTAACGACCAATTCTTTCCTGTATTCGGTGGCAGTACTCCCGGTTGGAATGCTTCGGGCGAGACAAACGAGGATACTGAATTCTTCAAGGCCATAATAAAGGCTGTAGACGATGAGTATGATATCGACCTTGATAGGGTCTACTGCTGCGGATTTTACAATGTTGGAATTATGACTTATGCCAACACAAGCGCGGCTGCCGACATCTTCGCCGCATTCGCCTCAATCAGTGGTTTCCAGCTCAACGAGTTCCATCATCATACGGTAGGAGAGCGCCCCGTCCCGTTCCTTCACATCCATGGCAAACAGGATGACTTCGTGAAGTATTCCTGCATGCCCGTGATACGTGATAATATGGTAGCGCGAAACGGCTGCAATCCAGTTCCGGAGGTGACAGTGGTAAATGGCCGATACACAAGAAGCGACTATGCTCCCGGTGAAGGAGGATTCCCATACGTGTATTATGAAATCGACGGAATGGGCCACAATGACTATACCGACAAGACTGATGAGGAAAACTCCGCTCTCACCATGTGGAAATTCATGCGCCGATATTCGCTTAAGGATAAGTGCGACAGAACACTTAAATGGAGACTCAACATAGACGCGGATGGTTACGATCCAAGACAGCATAACTGGAAAGTCTCCAACGGGGGAAAGACATTCCGCTATGGAATTCCCAAGAAAGCAAACAATGCTGACAACAATGTCTACCCCTCAATACAGTTTAATGCTGGCGACTACAAGCTGATATTCGAGTCGAAAGGCACAGAAGGTAACACTATCCAGATACAGTTGAAAGATCTGAATGACAACGGTGTCCTTCTCAACATGGTCGGAGAGGTAGGAAAACCGGTGATTATGCCATTCTCTGTGGATAAGTATGGAGAGTATAAGATCACCATTGTAAAGGAGGATGCTTCGGATAAGTTTACGAGTCTCGCAATACACTATACAGATGCACCTGTTCAGGCGGAAAACTGCGAGGTTTCAGATATCGATCCTGACGACATTGTAGAGGAAGAAGGCGGAACTCTCATAGAGATTCCTCAGGACCAAGGCAGGCAGTATGATGATTTCACCCGTACAAAGATGGAAATAGGTCCTGAGTATACGACTTATACCGCTACCGGAGACCTTCAGATAGCCATGAAGATGATGGACATTGACGTTAAGGACTGTGACTATGTCTTGATAAAGTTTGCCGAACCCGTTGAGGGTGGCTGGCGTGCTGCCTTCTGGCCCGGTACGGAGACAGTTGAGGTCCCTGCTGCTTCCACTGAATTCCGGTTTGAACTTGAGCCTTCTATGATCCAGTCCGGCATATTGCCTCAGATATGCCTGATGACGCTGTGGGGCGCTCCCAATCCGCTTGTCGCTAAAGTCTCGGGAGTCTATAAACACTCAACCATTGATGCTCCCGGAAGTACTGACGAAATACAGGCCTGCAATCCACATGGCATTACCGCCTGCTATTCCTTGTCAGGCCATACTGTGACGTCAGCTGCCAAAGGAATCAATATCATAAGGCAGTCTGACGGCACGACAAAGAAAGTCCTTGTCAAATCCACCTCAGACCTCTGACATATAATGCCACGAAAGCGGTGCCTATGCTCATAATTGAGGCCTCTCAATTATGAGCATAGAAATCCTTTTGGTCAATATTATGAATAAATCTACTGGAAGGTTATTTTAGAACCCTCATCTTTATCTTCGGTCAAAGAATCATATTTTGTATCGCTTACCAATACAGTACTGTAACCATGAGCTGAAATCTCAAGCCTATTCGCATGGTTTATACCCGATTCTTTGGGGCTATAGATATCGACAATCGACAGATTCTTTGCCGATATACTCATCAGTGGAGTGTTCACAGTAAATAATTGAACTACGGCACCATTTGCGAATACCGAAATTTGGGGAGCCGAGATACATTCTCGCAACAAAATATTTGCTTGGTTTGAGGAAAAGACCACCATTGGAGATTTAATAGTCTGATTGCCGACAGTCGTCAGCATACATTTTGCATCCGCTTCTATTCTTGTCAGTGCCGGGCCCGTAATATTAATCTGTAGTTCATTGACTTCCGGTGCATTCATATATTCAGGCAGATTAAAGTCCAGAAACAGGGTATTGCTTTCGGCTCTGACATCAACACAGTCTACATATACATCCAGTCCGATAGGTTTCACCGAAGGGGCTACAGTGTCATTGACAGTGTAAGTGACATAAACAGGAACGGAACAACGAAGTTCGTGAAAAGCGTCTTTGTCAAAACTAAAGGCCGTTTGAACAAGAGGCGTGTATTTATTCTGAGCATGCGCAGTCAGGCAGCAGATAATTCCTAAAAACGTCTATATCTTTTTCATAATAAACCTTTCTCTTGGGGTATGTCGTTAGATTGCTTGATTATTCCTCCGCGTGTACTGTGGCGGACAAATGACTTCGGCTTAACATAATAGCCGATCTGACTCATATCGGTGGCATTTAAATCGCCCTTATCAACGATAATATTGGAGATATAAGCGGTTGAGCCACCGGTCGCGTTGATATTCAGTGTGTTGATAATACTCGCTCCTCCTATATATCCCTGCGAATTCTCGCCAAGAGTCAAATTCATTTCAGAGGCCTGAACGGCGTTGATTGTGAAAGTCGAAACGGATGACAATGTGGGCGTGACGGAGGATTTCTTGACAGTATTGT
>JAIDTS010000397.1 GCA_029060585.1 Muribaculaceae bacterium | reverse complement strand
TTTTTTTCTCCGTTGCCATCCTCGGGGTTTTCTTCAAGTCTCATGATGGACTGTCCCCATGCACCCATGTCTTCTGGCATCACGGCGTCTGCGAAATCTATCAGCGACATGTCGAAGTCCTTTCCTTCTCGTTTTGATGCCGAGCATACGTGGCACCATAGATATGTACAGAGATCCGTGAAGATCGATGGGTTTATGGGACCGGAGGGAATACCGACGTATCATACTTTATCGGACCGTCCATCTCATGCAACTCTCTAAGCAATTCCCTTTCCTCTTGACGGTCATAACGCTTTTTGTTTGCCCGGTAATCCATTTCTATGTTTTCGCGGAGAATCCGTTTGCGGTGGATCTCGCGGATGTTGAGAACACGGAGATAGCCGGCATTATTGCGGAGCACCCTGAGCAGATTCTGCCATTCTGATCTTTTCTTTATTGCGTTCATGACTTTCCTCCGTATTAATTATCAATACCCTTTACTATAATAAAGTAATTTTTACCTGATTTGTTGTCTCAATTTGAGGTAGCTCACCATAACGCGACTTTACCGACACTGCCAAGATCCAACGATGCGGACTTTATCCCAAGAGCCTTGAAGATTCTGCCGAGTGATGTGATGGATATGTTGTGACCTCTTTCTATCTTTGAAATCTGCGCCTTTTTCACACCTATTCTCTGGCCTAACTCCTCCTGGGTGAGATTCTGTTCGATTCTTGTCTTCTTTATGGCCTCACCTATATGATATGTCTCCAGTTCCTCATTCAGCCTTGCTTCAAATGCATCCCTGCGTGGGGTTCCTATTTTTCCGAGCCTCCTGTCTTCAATCTCTTCAAAAGGGATCAATCTCAGTTTTTCCATAACTTCATTCATTTTTCTTTTGTTCAAAATATAACTTACGTATTCTCTCGGCTTTGGCTATCTCTTTCGGTGGAGTCTTCTGAGTCTTTTTCATCAGCCCATGTGTGGCTATCACCAAGGTATCGACATCAGAATCCCAAAATGCGAACAACCTATATGCAATTCCGCTATAAGAGTCCTGAACTCCCATATTTCAGAATTTTTCAGTTTCTTAAACAATTACGGATCCTTGACTCCGGCAGCGACTTTACGGATATTGTAATCTATTTTTTCATAGACCGCATCACTCAGCGAATCCAGAAATTTATCCGCCTCCTCCATCAATACAAGTTTAAACACCTGCTGCCTCATAAATCTTCGTTCTTTAATAGTGCAAATATACAAAAAAGTTTCCGATTCGGAAACTTATTAGGAATTTTTTTATTAATTTTGAATTTTGCCATATCTTTAAAATTTTATGGCACAAAAATAGCCGCTTTCCAGCGGCTGTTAAAGGACTTATTTAAATATTAATTTAATGGTATAGGAGGAAAAACAGACGTGTCATACTTTTTCGGTCTATTCATCTCGCGCAATTCCTTGCGCCACCAGCGCTCGAACTCCGGGTCATATCCCGAGCACATGCATTCCTTATATTCGCGACAAATCCGTTTGCGGTGAATCTCGCGGATATTGAGCACACGGAGATAGCCGGCATTATTGCGGAGCACCCTGAGCAGATTCTGCCACTCGCTTCTCTTCCTTATTGCTTTCATGACTTTCCTCCGTGTTAATTATCAATACCCTTTATTATAATAACGTAATTTTTACCTGATTTGTTGTCTAAAAATCCTTTATATTCAGTTTTGGCGGAGTGAGTCGCCGTAGGTCTGGCGTAGCCATTCGCGGTAGCCGTACTTGATGTCCTGAAGTGTATGGTCGTACATCCTGTCCCATACCGGCTTGTTGTAGACCTTGGCGTTGCCGAGCCTCTTGATGTCGGCATCGCTTTCCCGCGAAGACTCCGCCATAGGCGGAGCCCAGAGCAGAGCGAGAAGCTGCTCAGCCTTGAGAGACTGGATCTTCCTTCCCATCTCCTCATCGATAGTGACGGCCATTACGGAAGACACCCCGGCGAGACGGCCGGCGATCTCCTCTCAGAATTCGCTCGAGAAATTTTGAGTCTTTGATTACGTGTTGATTATTAATATTATAAATAATTACTTTCTGCGTAAGTAACAAAAACGCAACAAATAGACTGTTGAAAATACAATCGTAATTACCATTACGATTATTGCCGTTCCCCCGTAGTCCATCTTGGTCTGCTGCCATACGCTTAGTTTTTTCTCTACCGGATATGGCTTACTTATTGTATCGGTCTTTAGAATAAGGATCGAGTCGCGTACCGCCTTCGTTCGCCAGCGGTCGATATAGCGGTAGACAGTCACTGTGTCGCCGTTGATGTAGACCAGGCTTTCCTTGGTCACAGAGTCTGTTACCCTTATCTCGTTAATGTTGTCCCTATATTCGGTGCGGACCGATTCCATAGGGACGTATTGCGTCCTGCACGCGCATCCCAGCAGGAGTATGAGGATGATAAGCAAATATTTCATGATCTGAATTCTATTGAGTTTGTTCGGCTAATCCATCCCTTCAGGAATACGCGTTGGCTCGGATTCCTATCTGCGATCTTCCTATAGGAAGCCTCTCTCGCATATTTCATCCGCATGAACACCTCTTCCGGTGGAGGAGTATTCAGAGCGGCGAGGGTCTTCTGTCCTACGATGCCGTCCTGGATCAGGGAAAAGGCGTTCTGTGCGTCCCTCACGGCCTGGGTCCCGTTGACCCACCTCCAGTCTACAAGCATCATGGCCACCGATGCGTTCTGTATTTTGTCGGCCATGCAGGGATCCCAGAAAAGGGTCTTGAGGATGGCGAGCCATTCGTCATACTTCAATCCCCTTAGATCCCCTATCGTAGGTATGGTTTTCCCCTGCCTTCTCCTCCATTCGGCGAAGGTGGATATGGTGACCCCGCACATCGTAGGCCCCCCCTTGTCGGTGGGCCGGTTATGGTAACGGCGTCTCGCAACGCTTTCATCCATCATCCGTG
>JAIDTS010000396.1 GCA_029060585.1 Muribaculaceae bacterium | reverse complement strand
TACTCATAGGCTGCCATACCGGATTCATGAACGCAGGATCCGGGACAAACATGAGCAACCATATGTATAAGAACGGACCTGTACACTGGGGAGTACTGGAACGCGGGGTGAAGACTTCCTCCAACTCCTATATCATGCACGGATCCCGCATCGGGGCCTATTCTCTCGTCATGGGCGAGCATAAGAATCATCCCGACTCGTCGGAATTCCCGTTTTCATACCTTTTCGGTGATTCGAACGGCAACACCATAGTAGTGCCCGGAGCCATGCTCAAGAGCTACGGACTTAAGCGCGACGAGGAGAAATGGCCGAAACGTGACCGCAGGCTCGGCAAAGGCATAACGCTTAATGACCGGATCACCTACAAGATACTAAACCCCTACACCGTAAACATGATCCTTGACGCCATGAGGATATCAGACAGACTTCTATCCGTGCCGGCGGATTCTGACGGATATATCGGCTACAAGGGCATGAAGATAAAGAAAAAGTCGCTGGAAAAAGGACGCAGGCTCTACGAGCTCGCGCTGTGCAAGTATCTGGAGTCGCTTAAGGATAAGGGCAAGAATGGCAATGCAAGGAAATCCGGAAGACTTTCCAGAAGATGGGTGGATCTATCAGGACAGGTGATTGCCGAATCAAACTTCAACGAAGTGATCAATTCGGCCAGCATCAAAGATATGGAAGCCGCCCTCGATAAGGCGGCCGAGGACTTCGAGGCCAACGAACAGCTCTGGATAGCAGACAGGATGAAAGACAGCATCGATTCCGACTACATATCGGCGTTGAGATCTTCCGAACTCGACGCAATGGTAGAGAAAGACCGCACCAACAGCCTCTTGCAGATAGCTAAGGAAAACGACATGCTATCGTTCATCTAAGCCGGACCACAATGTATACGAAAAAAAAAAGCCGCAACCCGGCATAAACCGGGCCGCGGCATCGGGATATCATAAGAACGAAGTGGCGGCATCTGCCCGGCTTTCACCCCGGATCATGGTTTGATACCACTTTTCAGATATCCTTTTTCAATTGATTTAACTATAAGGTCTGCCACATTTACAGCTCCAATTTTAGAAAACAGAGCCTTGCGGTGGGCTTCGATCGTGTTTTCCGATACAAACATAGAGGCCGCAATCTCACGCGACGTCTTCCCCTGAGCTATTTTGTGGAGCACTTCCAGCTCACGCGCAGACGGATGCTGAGAATTATCGGAAGCATATTCAAGCGACCGCCGAGCCTCCTCGCTATAATATCGGCGACCTTCCATGATAGCATTTATAGCCTCCACAATGTCATTGCCGTCGCCGGATTTATATATGATGCCGTCTACCTCCCGAGCAAGCAGCTTACGCAATGTCCATATCTCGTCGTGAACAGTGCTGACTATTACTTTCGCATCCTTGTTTCTCGCCCGTATCATCTCGATAAGCACAAATCCATCAATGTCCGGCAGTTCAAGATCCACTATGTAGAAATCATACCTCTCGCCATCATCCATCCTCTCTATGAGTCCCATAGCGTTGCCGTATTTATGGACATATGTAGCCCCATGATTGTTCAATACGGCATTGAGGCCTTCTCTGATAAGGTCATGATCGTCAACAACGGCGATTTTCATCTTCGACAGATTGCTTTTCACGGACATTGCGGTAGGCATATTCTTGCATAAAAAAATTTATGCAAAATTACATCAACTCACAATGCCAATCAATTACGGAAATCCGTGATTTTACATCAGTTTGTCTCGCTCTCCTTCTTTAATTCCACCATAAGTCTCAGCTCCGAGCCTTTATTTTCTGACTGACAGATTTCAAAAGAGCCTCCGACCGCCTCGGCACGCCGCCTTATAGAATCAAGGCCCAAACCCTTACCTTGAGGCGCGCGGAATGTTCCGTTGTCGGCTACGGAAAGTGTAAGGCGATTCCCTTCAAGCCGCATGGATACCTGTATGGAATCGCCGCCGGAATGCTTCACCGCGTTGCCAACAGCCTCCTGGACAATCCTGTAGATCTCCAGCGAGACGGAATCCGGAATATCCTCCCACAATCGGCCATCTGAGGAAGATGAGTATGAGATATCGATCTTTCCCCTGTTGGCATCCGCCTGCTTTCTGACAAAGAAACGAACCACCTCGTCGATAGAGGCATATGCAAATTCAGGAGGCATCAACTCATGAGAAATGCGCCGCACGGATTCTCGGCAGTTGTTGAGAAGTTCCGCGGTGTGTCCGTCTGTATTCCCTTCTTTCATTCCCATCTGGATGGCGAGAAGGTCGTTGCATACTCCGTCGTGAAGCTCGCGAGCCATGCGCTTACGCTCGTTTTCGAGACCCTCGACATACTGTTGCGTCAACTGGCGACCGATATCGGCACGCAG
>JAIDTS010000395.1 GCA_029060585.1 Muribaculaceae bacterium | reverse complement strand
GCCGCTCCGGGATTGATGTGAAGAAGATGAAGTTCGTTGTCGTAGATAACTTTGAGAATATGAGAATGGCCGTCGACCATCAAGCCTATCCCCTCCTGCTTCAGAAGAGACTTCATGCCTTTGCTCCATTTCCCGGGATAACCACCTATATGTGTCAGGAGCACCTTGACACCTTCAACTTGGAAAATCTCAAGTTCCGGGCATTTACGACGCACCATTCCATGGTCGATATTACCACTTACAGCCCTGACCACAGGACAGACATCCTGAAGCCGCTCAACTATGGCGAAATCGCCGATGTCACCGGCGTGCCAAATCTCGTCGCAATCCTTAAAATGCTCCGCGTAGCGATCGTCCCAGCACCCATGAGTGTCGCTCAAGATTCCTATTCTCTTCATGATGTTTATTTTCGAAAACTTCACTCCGTTAAATTCGCCACAAATTTAATAATTTATATCGGAATTTTAACCTATTCTGTCACTTTTTTCAAAAAAAATCGTCTTAATATTTGGAGGATTGAAAAATTTATCATAATTTTGCAGTGTATTACTACACCAATACACCACTACAGTAGTTGTTATTAATTAAAGATAAAGATTATGATTACACTTTCAAACGTTTCCTACCGCTACTCCGGAAGCAAAAGGGACTCCATAGCAGACTTCAGCATGGAGCTCTCTTCCGGAAAGATCGTAGGATTGCTCGGAGCCAACGGCGCCGGCAAGAGCACGCTGCTCTATCTCATTTCCGGCCTCCTGCGCCCTACGGCAGGAGTCGTGAACGTCAACGGATTCAATCCTTGGGACAGAAGACCTGAATTCCTCAGCCAGATCTTTCTCGTGCCCGAGGAGATAGACGTCCCCGCCATTTCACTTTCCAATTACGTTAAGGCATTTTCTCCCTTCTATCCCAACTTCTCGGAAGAATCAATGAAAGAGGCTCTTTTCCACTTCAACCTTACTCCGGACATCCACCTCGGATCCCTCTCCATGGGCCAGAGAAAAAAGGCATTTCTCGCATTCGCCCTCGCATGCCACACACCCGTATTGCTGATGGACGAGCCTACCAACGGGCTCGACATTCCGGGCAAGAGTGAGTTCAGAAAGGCAGTTGTCAAGACTATGAACGATGACCGCACCATAATCATCTCAACCCATCAGGTGAGAGATCTCGACCAGCTTCTCGACCATGTGACAGTCATGGACAACAAGGGCATTCAGCTTGATGAGTCTATAGCCGCCCTTCAGGAAAAGTTTGTCTTCGGTCTTGCGCCTGTGCTTCCCGAAAACGGAGTGATATGGAGCGAGCCCATAATGGGAGGCTACGCCTACATGAAGATTCGCACTCCGGAGCAGCCGGAGACAGAGGTCAATCTGGAGGCTCTCTTCAACTACATATATTCACGCTCTTCTCAAAGCGCATTACAAGCATGAATGCAAAATACATAGCATAATGGAAAAAACAGAATCAATTAAAGCATTCTCTACAGGACGCTTCTCTACATTGCTGAGATCTGACCTTACAGTCAATAAAGGCAACTATATAAAGATGGCCATCGCGGCACTCGGCGTGTTTGCAGCACTCGCCTTCCTTATAAGCATCAATGCCGTAATCGACATAAACAGCCTCAAACAAGTCACTGAACAGACAGGAAGAAGTTTCGAAAGCACCATCTCTACAAAGCAGATGTCTTACGGTACGATGTATCTGGCCATATCCCTATGGCTTCTATGCATAGGCTTGACCGTGTTAGGATCGCTTACATTCAGTAATTTCAGCTCTAAGAAACTACGCATATCCGCTCTTATGGTTCCAGCCTCACGCATCGAAAAGTTCTCTCTGAGAGTACTTTTGTATTTTGTTGGTGGTACCGTATTGCTGATTGTCGGATTTCTACTCGGCATAGCGATATGTGAGATAGCTTTCGGCGGTGGGAGCCCTGCTATGGATTCCATTTTCAATTTCATGAATGAGGATTTCTCCTGTTCGATAACAGCAGCCTTCATACTCATCGCGGTTCTTGGGAATTCCCTTTATGCACTGGGCAGCTCCATATGGCCGAAACTTTCATGGATCAAGACCTGGGTTGTCATCATGGTCGTGGAATGGGCCTGCGCACTCATTGTAATGATGATTTCGGCTACTCACATAAACTGGTATTCGTTTTTCACTTTCGCCGATGTACACGTAAGTTTCTTCAAATGGACTATGCTCTCCACTCTGGCCATACTGAACATCGTATGCTGGGCACTTGCCTGGTGGCGCTACAAGAACACCCAGATCATCCAGCGGTTCATGACAAAATAAAATTATGATACAGACAGACAACAGACCTATATACGTAAGACTCGCCGACCAGATATGCGACCGTATCCTGCTTGACGAATATCATGCTATGGAGCGAATTCCGAGCGTGAGGGAATATGCTGTCACGCAGCAGGTGAATCCGGCTACGGCAGCCCGAGCCTTCGAGATCCTGGAGCGTCAGGGGGTCATATTCAACAAGCGCGGCCTCGGTTTCTTCGTCGCTGAAAGCGCAGTCGAAGTCATAAGAAAGACCCGACTTGAGACTCTGCTCGGAGAGGAAAG
>JAIDTS010000394.1 GCA_029060585.1 Muribaculaceae bacterium | reverse complement strand
ACAATAAGTAATAGATACAGGTGTAGAAATTACATAGAGATATTGATAAAGTATGCTTGTGGTTGCAATTTATAAGAAAGGCTGTCTAACATGTCGGTAGACAGCCTTATTAAGATTATCTGGAAATATTCTATTTGTCAGAATTATTTCTTGCGGGCAATCTTCTTGTAGCCGTAAACAGCGCGGTCGCCGAGTTCCTCTTCGATGCGGAGGAGCTGGTTGTACTTAGCCATACGGTCGGAACGGCTTGCGGAACCGGTCTTGATCTGGCCAGCGTTAGTTGCAACTGCGATGTCTGCGATTGTAGCGTCTTCAGTCTCACCGGAACGGTGAGAGATCACAGCAGTGTAGTTGTTGCGCTGAGCCATCTCAACTGCGCGGAGAGTCTCAGTGAGCGAACCGATCTGGTTAACCTTTACGAGGATCGAGTTAGCACAACCTTCTGCGATACCCTTCTCAAGATACTTCACGTTTGTAACGAAGAAGTCGTCGCCAACCAGCTGGCAACGGTCGCCGATAAGATCAGTGAGGATCTTCCAGCCCTTCCAGTCGTTCTCGTCCATACCGTCCTCGATGGAGTCGATAGGATACTTGTTGATGAGCTCTTCGAGATACTTAGCCTGCTCTTCGCTGGTGTACTTCTTGCCGTTTACTTCCTTCACAGCACCGTTCTTGAGGTGAGTGTAGTCATAAACGCCATCCTGATAGAATTCAGAAGAAGCGCAGTCAAGACCGATAGTCACGTCCTTTCCGGGTTCGTAACCAGCCTTCTTGATAGCCTCTACGATAACGTTGAGGGCATCTTCAGTGCCGTCGAGCTTGGGAGCGAAACCACCTTCGTCACCTACTGCAGTGGAGAGGCCACGAGCCTTGAGGACGCTCTTGAGGTTGTGGAACACCTCAGTACCCATACGGATGCCTTCCTTGAAAGAAGGAGCACCGATAGGACGGATCATGAATTCCTGGAAGCAGATGGGAGCGTCTGAGTGAGCGCCACCGTTGATGATATTCATCATAGGAACGGGGAGAACATAAGTGTTGCATCCGCCGATGTACTTGTAGAGGGGAAGGTCAAGATAGTTGGCAGCAGCCTTTGCAACAGCGAGGGAAACACCGAGAACGGCGTTAGCACCGAGATTGCTCTTAGTGTCAGTGCCATCGAGCTTGAGCATAGCTTCGTCGATACCGATCTGATCGAGAGCTGAATGACCGATGAGAAGGTCGCGGATAGGACCGTTCACGTTAGCGACAGCCTTGAGGACGCCTTTGCCCATGTAGCGGCTCTTGTCGCCGTCGCGAAGCTCGAGAGCTTCGTTTTCGCCTGTGGAAGCACCTGAGGGAACAGCTGCACGGCCCATAACGCCGGATTCGAGGATTACGTCTACTTCTACTGTGGGGTTGCCGCGTGAGTCGAGGATCTCACGACCTTTGATGTCTGCTATTTTCATATCTTTATGAAAAAATTAAATTATATAAGGGTTATACTGGTTTCTAATGATAAATAATTAATTATTAACGACTAATTAATATAACCAAGATCTTATGCATCTAACATCGCAAAGGATGCCTTTTTCAATCGGCAAAGGTAGTGATTTTTTTTGATATAGGGAAGGATTTTGGGTTAATTTTTTTTAATTCACAATGCTTAATGCTCAATTCATAATCTAAGCACCACACTAAGCCCCGGCTAAGCCCACGTCGGCGGCTATTTTTTTATTTAAGTTAATAAAAGGCTGTTTAGGAGCGTTAATAAGGTATGGAAGGAAATTCGGCATTGCTGACGGGCAGTCAGCTGGCGGAGATGGCAATCGCTTCTCTACCGTTCAATCCTCTTGAAGGGCAGGCACTGGCCATATATAAAATGGCTGAATACGTCACGGCAGGCATGTGGCGTGATGTATTTGTGCTAAATGGTTACGCCGGAACCGGGAAGACCAGCGTCATTGCCGCATTGATAAAGGCACTCTCTCACTGCAGGATAAAAAGTGTAGTATTGGCTCCAACGGGACGCGCCGCGAAAGTGGCAGCAGCAATGGCTCAGAAACAGGCCTCAACCATCCACCGCCGAATCTACCATGTAGAGACCGCCAACGGAGAAATGAGCGTCAAGCTAAGCGCCAACCGAGACCAGAATACAGTATTTATTGTCGATGAGGCATCCTTGATCACGGACAGCAACCGGGGCAGTCTTCTGCGCGACCTTATAAGATATGTATATTCCGGACAAGGATGCAAAATGATCCTTGTAGGAGATACAGCCCAGCTTCCTCCGGTAGGACAAAGCGACTCCCCGGCCATGAATCTCGAGCGGCTCAAGCAACTCGGACTGGCACCATTCTCCCACACGCTTGACGTGCCAGTTCGCCAGGCGGCAGAAAGCGGAATACTATATAACGCGACAATAGTTAGGCAGATCTTAGAGAAGCTCCAAAATGTAGAACCGAGCGGTATCGAAGAAGGACAGCTACCGTTGAAACTCGATGGATTTCCCGATATGCAGGCTGTAAGCAGCATGGATATCGCGGATGAACTAAGCACTTCATGGAGCACCGTCGGACCGGAGGAAACCCTGATAGTCACCCGAAGCAACGGACGGGCAAACCGATTCAACCAGGCTATCAGAAACATGGTTATGTATGCCGAAGAGCCACTCCAACAAGGCGACAGACTGGTGATCGCGAAAAACGACTATTACTGGGGACGCCAGAACAAGATGAAGACCTTCCTTGCCAACGGAGAGACAGTCACAGTAAAATGGGTAGGGCGACCGGAAAAACGCTACGGGCGATGGTTTGTAGACACCGAACTGTCGCTCGGCGACGGCCAGGAGATGAACGCGAAGGTGATGCTTCGCTCGCTGATGGCCGAGGGACCGGCAATACCGAGAATGGAGATGGAGCAGTTTTTCCAGCATGTGATCAATGAAGAGGAAGGCTCCGGACCGACGGA
>JAIDTS010000393.1 GCA_029060585.1 Muribaculaceae bacterium | reverse complement strand
GTTGTATTCTCCACAGAATTCCTCGCTTCCCTTGGGCTGGTTGTTCTCGCAACCGAGTCCAACGACAAGTATACCTCCGGCATTTGGATGGAGCACCATGTCGCGAAGTATTTTTTTTGTATTTTCGTGGTCGTCGCCGAGCTGTGAGCAACCGTAGTTGTGCGGGAATGCAAAAATGCCGTCAACTCCCTCAGCACCGGTCTCGGCGTTGAGCCTGTCGACTATCTGCTTTGCGATTCCGTTGACACAGCCGACGGTAGGAATAACCCAGATTTCGTTTCTTACGCCAGCCTGGCCATCGGGGCGGAGGAATCCTTCGAATGTACGTTCACCACCCTCACAATGGCTTTTTTCCACATGAGTGCGTTTTACGTCAGAGTAGTCAAGTTGTCCCTCAAGGTTGGTCTTAATATCATGGTCGTCAAGGAAGGATCCAAGCTCGATGTCATGTTTCGCATGACCGATTGGAAAACCGTATTTAATCACGTTCTCGCCTTCCTTTATATCCTTGAGAGCAAATTTATGACCTGCGGGAATGTCTGAAACGAGTGAGAAAGTCACCCCGTCTATATTTACCTCATTACCCTTCTGCAATGCGGAGATGGCAACGGCCACATTGTCGGAAGGGTTGATTTTGATGTAATCTTTCATGAAGAAAATGATAATGTTGATGCCCGGTCGGAAAAAATCCGTCCGGGCATAAGATGTTTAATATTAAAGGATGCTTTCCACAGTGGCGAGCATTCCCTTGTCCTGGATGCTGTCGAGATATTCGACAACGAGGTCGGTAAGACCCGGAATCTCGTTGAGATTACCGTGTTCCTTCCAGATCAGATCGTCGGCTGCGAGCACGCCTTCGGCTACCTTGCGGGTGTCGCCGGTTGCCCAGAGTTCAGTCAGGAGATCCATGATCTTTTGGTCGTCCTTAGGCTGGATGGGAGCACCGTCGGCACGTTTGCCACCTTTATAGTAAGTGATAATGGCGGCAAGACCGAGTACGAGGCCTTTAGGGAGCTCACCCTTGCGCTCGAGGTAAGTCTTAACGCCGGGGAGGTCGCGGGTCTGGTATTTCGGGAAGGAGTTGAGCATAATGGAAGTCACCTGATGGTCTACGAACGGATTGTTGAAGCGTTCGAGCACGCTTTCGCCGTAAGCGGTCAGTTCGTCCATCGGAAGGTTGAGGGTCTGCATTAGTTCGTCAAACTGCACCTTGTGGATGTATTTGCCGATAACGGGATGGTTGCAGGCGTCGCGCACGATATCTACGCCGCTGAGATAGCTGACTGGTGAGAGTACGGTATGCGGGCCATTGAGCAGTGTAACCTTGCGTTCGTGGTAGGGAGCCTCTGAGTCAGTGATAATCACGTTGAGACCAGCCTTTTCCGCGGGGAACTCAGCTTTCAGCTCCTCGATGCTCATGTTTTCGGGACGTTCGATCACCCAAACGTGGAAAGCCTCGCCCTGCACCACGACGTTGTCCTTATAGCCGAGTTTCTCCTGGATGTTTCCGATCTCCTTGCGGGGGAATCCGGGGACGATGCGGTCTACGAGTGTGGCGCATACATAATTGTATTTGTTAAACCATTCCTTGAAACCTTCGTAGTCTTGGCCGAGCTGGTCTTTCCAGAGGTCGATGTAGTCGTTGACGAATTTCTTAAGGTGATGACCGTTCTCAAATATCAGCTCGCAGGGCATAATAATGAGACCCTTCTTGGGGTCGCCGTTGAAAGCCTTGTAGCGTGTATAGAGTATCTGGGTCAGTTTTGCGGGATATGATGCGGGGGGAGCGTCGTTGAGCTTGCACTCCGGATCGAAAGCGATACCGGCTTCGGTGGTATTTGAGATTACGAATCGTATCTCAGGCTGCACCGCGAGGCCAAGAACAGCGTCGTGCTGGCCCCAAGGGTTGAGACCACGGCTGATGACATCTATTCTCTTGAAGGAATTGACGATTTCTCCGTTTAGACGACCCTGGAGGTTTACGTTGTACATATAGTCCTGTGCAGAAAGCAGCTTCATCGCGAAGTCGTCGGGGGTACCCTGAAGTATCACTACAGATGCGTTGAAATCAGTAGCTTCGTTCATGTTCTTTACGATCCAGTCAACAAATGCGCGCAGGAAATTTCCTTCGCCAAACTGAATGATTCTCTCGGGTGCCGTAGCTTTAGGTGCGGTCTGTTTGTTAAGAACTTTCATGTGTTTAGATTGATTCTTAGATAGGTTGTTTTATTCTGAAATGCAAAACTAACAAAAAATCCGCTCATATGCAAATAAAACGCTATTAATTTTATTTTGTGGAATCGGCGCACGGAGTGCTATTATGGCATAATAAAAAAAGAACCGCGCAAATCCGTCCGCATCGGCAAAGCTGGCGGCGCGGAGCACATCGCGACCCGCATTGCTGGAGATTTTTACAAATCGAATTTGAAGGTTGCGGTATTAGATAGAGAAGGAGAGGAGGACGCGCTGATAGAAGTTGAAGTGGGAGGGGGCTACGTTGAAGTCGAGGGAAGCCTTGAGTGTCATGAACTTTCGCTTTAGGAAGACAATTCCAAGAGATGTGCGGTTGTAGAGAGAGGCGGCGTAGTAGGGTTCGCCTTGATCAAGGATGAAACTGTATTTTCCATAGAGTGGATAGAGTTTGCCTCCGGCGTAGAAGGTGTTTTTTAGTTCAAGCCATTTCCATGAGGCATCGAGGTCTACCCAAATGCCTACGGGTGTCTTCCAGTCGCCGTAGCCACGGTCGCGTGTGAGATCGCCGAGCGCGCCAATCCTTATGGCGCAGGAGTCAAGAGGAAGTCGGGGAATGGCTTTATCGATATTCACTCCTAAGTATGGATTATAGAGAATGTTGTCGATGACGTACTGGTCCGGATTTCGTGACTTGTCCTTTGCAAGATGGTTTAGCATGGCGAGTCCTCCCCAGAGGAACTTTCCATCGGCGTGATAACGCTCGCCACTCGCTATGATGTTGAAAGCCTCACGCTGCTTCTCGGTCTGCAATCCCCGCCAGTCGAGGAAGGCCTGGAAATAACCTTTCTCGTTTCTGTAACCGATCATCGCACCCCGGATGTTGCGCTGCGCGTATTTCACTGAGTCGTTCCAGATATAATTTGGCATCTCGGCATAAAGCAGGTCGCGGCCGAACATTCCCATCGCAAACCTCAGTCCATGGTTCTGATAGCGGTAGTAGACCGTGGGCGACAGGCGATGCCCTTCCCATTGACAGCCAATCGGCTGAGTCCAGACCACACCGGCCGCTATAATGTGGCGACCATTGTAAAGGCTTATGCCGATTTCAGGGGCGAGCTGCGTCTGGAAGAATGTCTTGGCCGACGCATGCTGAGTGTCACCCTCACGATTGTCGAAGACTGCGTCGAGGTCCACGCTCCAATAAAGATCCGGCCTTTGAGAGTAAAGGCCGGATATGGATAATAGGGCCATGATGGCACCTATAAATATCTTTCTTACGTTCATGTCAATGTCAGACTGTGTCGGGACGGCGGATAGACATATACATTCTCGGGAGCGCGGTGTAGGTACGGCTGACAAGCATGAGTGAGAGATAGCCGAAGACGCTTCCGAAAGCGGCACCGCATAGAATATCGGTGGGATAATGCACACCGCAGTAAAGTCTGGAGATGCTGACAATCACTGCCCACGTGAAGATCATGGCGGTGAATTTCCTTGAGCGCATCACGCAAGAGAGGAGAGTGGCGAGGGCGAAGGTATTCGCCGCATGGCATGAAGGCCAGCTGTAGCCTCCGGGATGAATGTCCTTTACGAGAGTTATGGCACCGAAGATCGGGTTTTCCGGATTACATGGACGTAGGCGTCCGATATAGGGGCGTATCACACTTGCACAGATCTGATCGGTCAATACGATAGCGATAACGACTGCAATAAGAGTAAGCGCAGCGTATTTCGGTCCAAGTTTCCTGAAAAGCAAGTCGATGAGAATGAGATAGAATGGCAACCATATCCATTTGCCTGTAATGAGCGACATCGCCTCATCGAGGAATGGGGTGTGATTGCCGTTGAAGAAGAGGAGTATCTGTTCGTCAAGCGAAGTCAATGTTTCAATCATATATCGGTAAGTTCTAAAAATTTTTTACTATTATGGGTGAAGTTTTCTTTATCGCAAATTTAGTTCATTTTCTCTTAATATCCAAAGGATAATCCGATTTTTTAGTAAAAATTAAGGAGGAAGATGGAATAATAACTAAATTTACGAAAAAGAGGGGGCTACACAGAATGGGGGAGAGCTGCTGCACTCCCCTCCTATATGAGAGCAGGTCTGAATCTTGCGAATCAGACCTGTATGGGATAGAGGGTTGGAGTTTATGATTTAGAAATGGGATGTGCCGTCGAAGCAGTGGGTGCATATCTGATCTTTAGGAAGACCGATGGCATCAATGAGGTTTTCAAGAGTGTTGAACTTCAGGGACGTCAATCCATAACGCTCGCGCATCTTTTCTACCATCTTGCAGTAGCGGCAACTTCCTGTCTTCGCATACTCTTCGAGATGAGCGTTTGGATCCCCCTCGAGTTCCTCTATGATTCGGCGGGTGAGGAGCTCCATCTCAGATTTAGAGGAGGTGAAGTTGAGATACCTGCATCCATATATAAGTGGGGGACATGCGATGCGCATATGCACCTCTTTGGCGCCGCAGTCGAAGAGTACCTTCACGTTGTCGTTGAGCTGGGTGCCGCGTAC
>JAIDTS010000392.1 GCA_029060585.1 Muribaculaceae bacterium | reverse complement strand
CGGTATATTTATATTTTATTTAATTTTTGTTAATCGAAGTATTTCTATTCAGCTTCTCATTTTTTATTTTTCCGCATCCTTAACAGTTCTGATTTGTTATAGATATATAGCCGCGGAGAAATCATGGATATTCGTCCAGCATCGCGGCTGCAACAGAGTAAAACATATCTACACTATGACCGGAAATATTTTTGATGTCGCTCCCGGTATCACTTATATAGGAGTCGACGACCACCAGATTGAACTATTCGAAAATCAATATAAGGTTCCGCAGGGAGTAAGCTACAATTCATATCTCGTCAAAGGAGAGAAAATCGCAGTGATCGACACTACAGACGACCAGACTGGCACCGAATGGCTCGCCAACCTCAAATTGGCCCTTGACGGCGCCCGCCCCGACTATCTCGTGATCGAGCATCTCGAACCAGACCATTCGTCGCTCATATCAACATTCGTGGAAATATATCCCGAAGCTACCCTCGTGATGTCGGCTACGGCCGCTCGAATGCTCCCCAACTATTTCGACCCAATTCCCGAAGGATGCTCGATTCTGACCGTGAAGGAAGGCGACATCCTCGACCTGGGAGGCCTCTCGCTTCAGTTCCTCCTCGCTCCCATGGTGCATTGGCCGGAAGTGATGATGGCATACTGCCCGGAGAGGAAACTGATATTCAGCGCCGATGCGTTCGGCACTTTCGGCGCACTCGATTCCCTCGCCGGTGACTGGGACGAAGAGGCCGCCCGATATTATTTCAACATCGTAGGGAAATACGGTCCGCAGGTTCAGAACACGCTCAAGAAACTATCCGGCCTCGACATCCGCATCATATGTCCCCTCCACGGACCAATCCTGACCGATAATATCGGCCACTACATTGGTCTTTACGACACTTGGAGCTCCTACCGCTCTGAAAAAGACGGAGTGTTCATCGCATGCGCTTCAATCCACGGCAACACTCTCGAGGCCGCGCAATATCTTGCCGAAGAACTGCGCCGGCTTGGCGCTCCAGATGTTTTTGTGGCCGACCTCACGCGCCTCGACATATCAGAGGCCGTCGCAGAGGCGTTCAAATACCCCAAGGCCGTATTCTGCGCTTCAAGCTACGACGCCGGACTCTTCACGCCCATGTACACTTTCCTTCATGTGCTGGCGGCCAAAGGCTATTGCAGCCGAAAGGCAGCAATAGTCGAAAACGGCTCATGGGCCCCTTCGGCCGGAAAGGTGATGCGGGCGATGCTGTCTGAAATGAAGGGAATAGACGTAATGCCGGAGACCCTGACCATCCGGGGTGCTTTCAAACAAGCCGACCGCGAGGCTGTAGAAGCCTTCGCCACAAAAGTCCTGGAGTTCTAACCCAAAGACTGATTGCTGAAAGCTGATCGCTGATCGCTCAAGACTTAACAAAATACTGATTATACACAAGTCCGGCCACTATAAGCGCGAGTCCGCAGTAAGTGGCCGGCGCTATTTTTTCTCCCAGCACCATCGCTATCAGGAACAGCGACAGGAAAGGAGACAGATAACACATCTGATTGATCAACGCCGGATTCTTCGTCAGCCGCAGCGCCATGCCGAACGTAAGGAAAGGTATGCCCATCTCGAAGCAGCCTATATACACACCCGAAAGCAGTCCCGCCGTAGAATCGATATGGATGCCGGAGATGCACCCTGAGAGAAGAAGCACTACGCTCCCTGCGAAGAATCCAAGGAAAAGCGAGACCGTCGTGTCCACCCTGTCGCGCAGGCGGTTGTTGAGCATCCAGTAGGCTGCCCACAGCACAGCGCTGAAAAGCGCCATCATGATGCCTCCGGCCGAAACAGGCCCCTCCATTCCCCCGCCTCCTAATGATATGCATGCCACTCCTCCTACAGAGATAGCCATTCCGATGTATTTCCGTCCGGGTATCGGCTCGTGATCGAATACCGCAAGAAGCACCAGAAGCACTATGGGCCACGCATAGTTGACAGGCTGAGCCACCTGGGCCGGAAGCATGTCGTAGGCCTGGAAGAGCACAAGGTAATAGATCACAGGATTGAGCACTCCCAGACCGAGGGTTGCGGCAAGAAGCCTCGCAGGTATTGTCGTCAGAGTCTTCCATTTCCCTTCTATGGTCATCATGGCTGAATAGATAAGCATCGCTGTCAGGGTAGCCACGAAGAGCATGTTGAAGACTGTCAGGTGCTGAAGCGCGATCTTGAACGCCGTGGCTACCGTTGCCCAGCTCAGCACCGCGCCGGCCGCAAGCAATATTGATTTGGTGTTGTCGGTCATCGTTGTTGAAGTTGTTTTCTCCGGCTCCTCTGTATTAAGGAGCGTTTTTGAAATGCAAAATTACTAATTTTTTTGTTCTATAAGTAGAATCATGAAAAAAACATTACCCCATCTCATAAAATTAGAGATATGATAGACAAAAAAGAGCTTACGTCCTTCATCGAAGATCAGCTTAAGGACACTGAATATTTTCTGACGGATATCCGTATCACTCCATCCAACGAAATCACAGTGGAGATCGACTCCATGACTCCCGGCGACATCGAGGAATGCGTCCGCCTCACTCGTGCTATCGAGGGAGCTTTCGACCGCGACGTAGAAGACTACGAGCTCGAGGTAGGGACAGCCGGCCTGACATCTCCCCTCAAGGTGCGCCGCCAATACGACAAATATGTCGGACGCGACCTCGAGGTGCTGACTTCCGACGGACGAAAGCTTCACGGCTTGCTCCGCTCCGTATCCGACGACGGAATTGCCCTCGCCGTTCAGCAGAAAGTCAAGAAGGAAGGTGTCAAGAAACCGGTTATTGAAACCATCGACATCCCCCTCCCGTTCTCAAATATCAAGAGAGCGGTCTACGATCTCAAGTTCTGATCACATTCCGCCCACTCACTCAAAACATAAGCACCTCCAAATCTTAATTAAAGTTAAATATTGTTAATTATTTCTGTTTCTCCACCCTGTGGGCGACAAAACGGAGGATATCTCACTTTTTTTTCTTACCTTTGCAATGAATTCCAGAGGGGACGCAAGCGTTCCCTCTGTTTCTTTTGGAATATTGCTCGAAAATTCCTTGCATATCCATTCCGGAAGATGGCTTCGTGACAGTTTAAGCCATCTGCCGACTCCCGGGGAAGCCCTGCGGCTTCTTCTGGCTCTTTTTATTATCCAACCCATACATCTTAAGACTGAAGACTTAAGACTGAAGACTTAAAACTGAAAACTAAAAACTGACAACTGAATATAATGGCTAAGAAAGTAGAAACGGTCAACAATATGGTTGACCAGTTCGCAGAGTTCAAGGAACACAAGAACATCGACAAGACCACTCTAATCAGCGTGCTCGAGGAATCTTTCCGCAATGTGATCGCTAAGCAGTTCGGATCAGACGAGAACTTCGACGTCATCATGAATCCCGACAAGGGTGACTGTGAGATCTATCAGAACCTTGAGGTTGTCGCCGACAATGAAGTCGTCGACCCCAAGACTCAGATCGGAATCACTGCCGCACGCGAGATCGACCCCGAGTGTGAGATCGGCGAAGACGTCACTAAACGCATCTATTTCGAGAAGTTCGGCCGCCGCGCGATCCTCAATCTCCGCCAGACGCTGCAGTCCAAGATCCTCGACCTGCAGAAAGACGCGATCTATTCCAAATTCCGCGAGCTTGAAGGTGAGGTCATCGCCGGAGAGGTGCATCAGATCTGGAAGAAGGAGATGCTGCTGATCGACGAGGAGCAGAACGAGCTCATCATGCCCAAGGAAGAGCAGATTCCCGGCGACTTCTTCCATAAGGGAGATATCGTCAGGGCTGTCGTAAAGCGTGTCGACAATCCCAACAATAATCCTAAGGTAATCGTCAGCCGAACCGACGATCGCTTCCTGCGCCGACTCTTCGAGCAGGAGGTGCCTGAGGTCCACGACGGACTCATCACGATAAAGGCTGTCGCTCGCATTCCCGGAAAGCGCGCAAAAATCGCTGTCGAGAGCTACGACGACCGTATCGACCCCGTTGGAGCCTGCGTCGGCATAAAGGGTAGCCGTATCCATGGAATTGTGCGCGAGCTAAGAAACGAGAACATCGATGTCCTCAACTATACATCAAACCCCTCACTCTTCATCCAGCGTGCTCTCTCTCCGGCTAAGATCAGCTCGATCCGGATCAACGAGGAGGAGAAGAAAGCCGAAGTGTTCCTCCACCCGGAGGAAGTGTCGCTCGCTATTGGCAAGGAAGGCCTGAACATACGCCTCGCGACTATGATAACCGGATATACCATCGATGTCTACCGCGACATCCAGGAAGGCGAGGAAGACATTTACCTCGATGAATTCCGCGACGAGATCGACGGATGGGTGATAGAGACCCTTAAGGATCTCGGACTCGGAACCGCCAAGGCTGTGCTTAACGCCTCTCCCGAGACACTCGCTCAGGCCGACCTCGAGGATGAGACTGTCGAGCATGTGATGCAGGTGCTCCGAGCTGAGTTCGAAGACTGATGATCTTTTGACCTGCCGCAGCCCGGCTGATTTAAATTTCACTTTATTGCCCGTCTTGTCATCGTGACCCGGGCTTCAACTTAATAGACAGCGAATGCGAACAAAATTAGGAAAAATAGCGAAAGACCTCAATGTCGGCATCGGTACTGCCGCTGAGTTGCTTCGCAAACACAATATCGAGGTGGCCGACGATCCCAACATCCGGATCGACGAGCACGCCCAAGACATCCTCACTCGGGCATTCAGCACGGATAAGAACGCCAAGGAGCAGGCTACCGACCAGGCTGTTCAGCGCCGCGAGGATAAGAAGACCGCGCGCCAGGAGCGTGAGAAAGCTGCCGAGGCGCGACGCCCTATCGGCCCGAAGATCGTCGGAAAGATCGACCTTAAGACCGGTCATCCGGTTGATAAGGCTCAGGAACGCCCGGCGCAGCCTGCAACCCCGAAACAGGTCCAGCCCGCTCCTCAGCCTAAGCCCCAGCCTAAGCCTGCCCCCGAGCAGCAGCCTAAGCCGGTTCAGATGCCCGACATAAGGCACGAACGAAAAGAGGAGGCGCAGCAATCCGCGACTGAGGCAAAGTCTCCCCAGCGCGTGGAGGAAAAGCCACGGCAGGAACAGAAACCTGAACAGAAGCCTCAGACTCGCCCGGAGAAAAACCCTGAACAGAAGAAAAAACCCGAGGTGGAGGTGACCGAGAC
>JAIDTS010000391.1:2404-4226 GCA_029060585.1 Muribaculaceae bacterium | reverse complement strand
CGAGCCTGCTGATCACAAACTCCGGATCAGCCTTTATAGTGCTTAATAATAACATGGTCTTATCAATTCAAAATTCAATATTGTCCGGTAGGGACGCACGGCTCGTGCGTCCGTCCGCTGGTCGATAAATCCGGAATATCCAGATAAATCCCGATAGATCCAGAATCCCCGATAGCCGATATCTGATAGCTGAAAGCTGATCGCTGACAGCTACGAAAGCAACGCTTTCACCACTCCCTGTATCGTCCGTCCGTCGGCGCGTCCGGCGAGCCTCTTAGTAGCCACGCCCATCACCTTTCCCATCTCCTTGGCGGAAGTGGCGCCCGTCTCGGCGATGATCGCCTTCAGCTCGGCCTCCAGCTCATCCGCGGAGAGCTGCTTCGGAAGGTATTCCTCAAGCACAGCGGCCTCCGCCAACTCGTTGTCTGCCAGCTCCTGACGCGAGTTCTCCACGTAGATGCGCGCGCTTTCCTTGCGCTGCTTCACCATCTTGGTCAGTATCTTGATGGCCTGCTCATCGGTCAGTTCGCCATTGGCGCCCGGAGCGGTCTTAGCCTCGAGAAACTCTTTCTTCGCCCCGCGCAGCGCCTCCAGGCGCACCTTCTCGCGGGCTTTCATCGCGGCCTGGATGTCGGCCGACACCTTATCGAAAAGTGACATATCTATCTTTTTTTAGTTTTTTATTCTTTTTCTTTTAAGATTCTTGGCTCCATCTTAAGACTGAAGACTCAAGACTGAAGACTTTTTTCCGTTTCAAACTGCAAAAATAACTGATTTTCGCGTCTTTTCCTAATTTCAGCCCCTTAAATTTGCAATATCCCCATTTTTCCGCTAATTTTGTGCACGCAAAGGCCGCAAAGAGGCAAAGACCGCAGATAAGATTGAATTTTGCGTAGCCAGCGGCCAGCGCAGCGATGCCGTCCCGCCGTCCCTACGGAGTGACATACTCGTAAGGATAGCATTCCTATGCGCTACCACCCCCTCTGCGGACTTTGCGTGAGCTCTCTGACAACTGATAACTGACAACTGAAAACTCACAACATATGTTCAAAATTGTAAGCAAACGCCTCCTCTCCCCGGCCATCACCGAGATGAAGGTCCTCGCCCCACGCGTCGCCGAGTCGGCCCTCCCCGGCCAGTTCGTCATCGTGCGCGTCGACGAATTCAGCGAGCGCATACCACTGACCATCTGCGACTACGACCGCGAGGTCGGAACGGTGACCATCGTAACCCAGACCATCGGACTCTCCTCCGCCAAGATAAACTCCCTTGAGGAAGGAGACGCCTTCCTCGACTTCGCCGGCCCCCTCGGCCAGCCCTCCGATTTAGTGGAGCTTTTCCCTTCGTCTAACGACAGCGCAGCCTCTGAAAGCTTAAAGCTGACAGCTGATAGCTCCCCCCGCGTTCTCTTCGTAGCCGGAGGCGTAGGCACAGCCCCCGTCTATCCCCAGGCCAAGTGGCTCCACGACCACGGCATAACTCCCGACGTAGTCATCGGAGCCAAGACCGCCGACCTCTTCACCTATGTC
Source organism: Muribaculaceae bacterium (assembly GCA_029060585.1). Next base: position 2,697 of record JAIDTS010000391.1, on the reverse strand, counting down.
GATGAGATGAAGAAGGTTGCGAATGTCTATCTCTGCACCGACGACGGCTCCGCCGGTTTCCACGGCATGGTCCCCGCCCTAATGGAAGACCTTATTGTCAATCAGGGAAAGAAATACGACCGTTGCGTGATCATCGGCCCCATGATCATGATGAAGTTCGCCACCCTCAAGGCCAAGGAGCACGGTCTCCCCGCCGTAGTCAGCCTCAACGCCCTCATGGTCGACGGCACCGGCATGTGCGGCGCCTGCCGCGTCACTGTCGGCGGCCAGACCCGCTTCACATGCGTCGAAGG
>JAIDTS010000391.1:0-2304 GCA_029060585.1 Muribaculaceae bacterium | reverse complement strand
GACCGCGACGAAGCCCTCCTCGAGGCATCCCGCTGCCTCAACTGCCGTCGCCCCCGCTGCGTCGAGGCCTGCCCCGTCCACATCGACATCCCCGGCTTCATCCACGCCCTCATCTCCGAAGGAGAGGGAGCCGCCGCATCCATAATCTCCAAAGACTCCTCCCTCCCCTCCGTCTGCGGACGCGTCTGCCCGCAGGAAACCCAGTGCGAGGGCTCGTGCGTCCTCGGCATCAAGAGTGAGCCGGTGGCCATCGGCAAGCTCGAGCGCTACGTAGGCGACTGGAAGATCGAGCAATTCGTAAATACTGCGTCAGCCTCTGAAGACTCAAGACTTAAGACTGAAGACTCAACTCCGCGCAACGGCAAGAAGGTGGCCGTCATAGGCTCAGGCCCCGCCGGCCTCGCCTGCGCCTCCGACCTCGCCCGCTGGGGCTACGAGGTCAAGGTCTTCGAGGCCCTCCACCAGCTCGGAGGCGTCCTCGTCTACGGCATCCCCGAGTTCCGCCTCCCCAAGGAGAAGATAGTCGCTAAGGAAATAGAGGCCGTAAAGCGCTTGGGCGTTGAGTTCGTATCCGACGTCATCGTCGGGCGCACCACCACCATCGACCGTCTCCTCGACGAGGAAGGCTTCGACGCCGTCTTCGTAGGCTCCGGAGCCGGTCTTCCCCGCTTCATGGGCATCGAGGGCGAGAACCTCAACGGAGTCTTTTCCGCCAACGAGTTCCTCACCCGCGTCAACCTCATGCATGCCTACGACCAGCGCTACGACACTCCCGTCTTCCAGGCCAAGAAGGTCGTGGTCGTAGGCGGCGGCAACGTAGCCATGGACGCCGTGCGCACCGCCAAACGTCTCGGAGCCGAATCCGTCATCGTCTACCGGCGCTCAGAAGCCGAACTCCCCGCGCGCCGCGAGGAAGTGCACCACGCCAAGGAGGAAGGCATCGAATTCCGTATGCTGACCAACCCCGTCCGTGTCCTCGGCGACGACAAAGGCTGGGTACGCGGCCTCGAATGCGTCGAGATGGAACTCGGCGAACCCGACGAGAGCGGACGCCGCAGCCCCGTCGAGAAACCGGGCAGCAACTTCGAGCTTGAATGCGACGCCGTCATCATGGCCCTCGGCACCAGCCCCAACCCCCTCATCAAGTCCACCACCAAAGGCCTCGACGTGACCCGTCGCGGCTGCCTCGTGGCCGATGAAGACGGCCGCACTAGCCGTCCCCGCGTCTTCGCCGGCGGCGACGCCGTCACCGGAGCCGCCACCGTCATCCTCGCCATGGGAGCCGGCCGCCGAGCCGCCAAAGCCATCCACGAGTCCCTGAAAAGACCATAGTTCCAGAGAACAAAAGCCTTGTCTCGGGATTAAATCCGGGTGTCAGGTGAGAGTACCAGAGTGTACGCTGCGTATGTATGGTTCTGGTACTCTGGCATTGGCAATGTCCGTGCATGTCTGAGCTCTTGTACTCTGGAACTATGGTCGACCTCAGCTGCGAAGGCCACGAGCCATTTCCAGAGTAGTTTGGCACTGACTCATGAAAATTTATGAATTTTTAAACAAACGGCAATTAATGACTACATCAGATTTAATAGATCTAATATCCGAGGCAGCTTTCGAAGTCCGAAAGACTCTTCAACCTGGTTTTGTTGAATCTGTCTATCAGAACGCTCTTATGGTGGAGTTGGAGCTGCGTGGAATCAAAACTCAAAAAGAAGTATGTATTCCGGTTTTCTATAAGGAAAGGGTAGTAGGTGATTTTCGTGCCGACATACTTGTTGAGGGAAAAGTCATAATTGAAACCAAAGCGGTGGAGGAGCATTCTCCCGTTCATGATGTTCAGCTCGTCAATTATCTCACCGCCACCGGAATCGATGACGGATTAGTGATAAATTACGGAAGAAAATATTGTTTCCGACATAAGACACGTCTTTACAGATGAAATTTAACACATTAAGTATAAAGAAATGCGTAGCCTATGGTACTCTGTCCCGACAACAGGATGATCACTGCGCGAGTCGGCAGTCTTGTACGATGGAACTATGGTCTTCCTCACCGATGCATGTATAAGTAAGTAACCAAAAATAATATTGAAAATATGAGCTTAAAATGCGGAATCGTTGGTTTGCCGAATGTCGGCAAATCGACATTGTTTAATTGCTTAAGCAACGCCAAGGCGCAGAGCGCCAACTTCCCCTTCTGCACCATCGAGCCCAACGTAGGCGTCATCACTGTCCCCGACGCGCGCCTCAATAAACTCGTCGAGATGTGCAACCCCCGCTCCACCGTCCCCGCCACCGTCGAGATCGT
>JAIDTS010000390.1 GCA_029060585.1 Muribaculaceae bacterium | reverse complement strand
AAAGCCCGGAAAACGCTGAAATTTTTACAGTTTGCGAAGTTGTGTTAGCTTATGGCGTAGGCGGAGTAGGGGGCCGACATGATGTAGTGGTGGCAGGTGGGGGAGGCGTATCGGTCGAAGGCGGCGGCGTCGCGGTGGAGACGGGCGATTGCGTCGGAGTCATCTCCCAATTCATAGTGCATCGGGAAGAAGTTTTCAATCTTGAAGCGCTCGAGGAAGATTCTGGCTCCGGTGAAATAATCGGTCCCGATTCTTGAGTCGACCGGGAAGAAGCAGAGGTCAAATCCTTCGTAAGATGCCGCTATCATGTCCAAGATGGCATTGAAGCTGTCCAGGGCTTCCTTCACTTCCTCTTCCGTAGACTCATCCTTCCATATCCAGGCGTTGAGATCGCCGGCATGGAAGATGTTGCGGCCTCCTATTGACACGGCGTAGGAATTACCGGTGTCGGTAGAAGGGAAAGTATTCACATTTATTATCTCATCCTCGAATCGGTCATGATCCGACATCACAATCACCCTGGAAGGCTCCACCTTGTTCCCTTTGTAGGAACTGTCGGGGCTTATGATATGGTTGATACGCTTCCTGACATCCTTGCTGACGATGTAGCGAATATTCGGAAAGTGTTTCGCCCAGCTGAAAATGTCAGGGTTGTAGTGGTCTTTGTGGCCGTGGCTCACGAATACGTAGACAGGGAGGTTTCTGTCTACATTCATCAGCGGATTTGGCAATGGCCCCCTTTGATAAGGGTCCTTCCAAAAATCGAACACTAAGACAGCTTCGGGTGTCTTTACGACGAAACAGTCGTGGTAGATGTATATGGCCTTAATCATAACAACTTCATTTAACACAAAATATCAAGGGGAGGCTTCTCGGCCTCCCCCTCGAGATTATCAATTGGTTTTGAGTATCTTTTTACCATCTTTGATGTAAAGGCCATGGGATGGTTCTCTGAGGAGACGATGACCATTAAGGTCATAAATTGTGTTTTGAGAAGGCACTGATGAAATGGTCTCTACTGCATTCCATGAGTTCATGTCTTCAAGTGTTATGACGCGGTCGTCGTTCATGCACTTGCGCCACTGCTCAGGGCTTGTCTGATCTACGAATTTGCCGTCCCAAGTCTGATACCAAGGCATCCACCAAGACCACATGGCTTCTTCTTCGACCTGCTTTTCGATATCAGGAACAGGACCATTTTCCGACAATGCTATGATCTTTTTGCCTTGCGTCAGAGCCTTTAGTTTGTCGAACGTTGAGGCATTGCTCGAATAGTCGTACGCAGGATTATATATGTCTGCAGATACAAAATCGTAGTATTCATCGCCCGGATTCCAGTCAGAGTCATCAGCGCCGGCATTCCAAACCCACAATACATTGTGGACTCCCTTCACCTGTGTCATCTCATCGAATACCAATTGGAAGAGCTTTACGAAATCAGCCGCATTCTTATTTCTGCCCCACCAGAACCAGCCGCCACTTGCTTCATGAAGCGGACGGAAGATGCATGCCACACCGGCCTCCTGCAATTTAAGGAAATAATCGGCAATCAGGTCGATATCGTGGATGATATAATTATAAAGTTCTGAAGTTGTATTCCATGAGCCGTCGCTGTTGAGAGCCTGGGATATGCTTACACTTGATTTGTCTGAGTAAAAATCGTCGGTCTTACGGCTTGGATCGTGCCAATGCCATGTGAATGCGGGGAAACCGCCACGGCTATATAAGTCTTTTGCTAATTCAATTGTCTTGTTGGTGTAATCCTTACACCATCCTTCATTTTCCGTTCTGCCTGTGGCAAAGAGGAAATCGAAACCCACAAGGGCAGGGTATTTCCCCGATGCCTCATATACTGCCATCACATCGTCGTGAGCGGTAATATCTCCATTTGCAGAGCTCATGTCTCCTGTCATCATGCCGGAAATACTCTTCTTTCCGAAATTATCTAAAAGGAAGGAATACATATTCTTTGCCGCATCGGTCGCATTTTCATCAACAGGGGCAGCTGTGATGTCGAATGCATATTCATCCTGAGGAGAGTCTATTCGGATATAGTCAATGTCAAACCATGTCCAGTTTGGCGTTATCTCTATCTTGTTTTGCCCTTCCGACAAAAAGAAGGTGCCCATTTCCACTTCCGCGTAGGTGTCAAGACTGAATTGTCCTGTGCTTCCGTTTACAGAGCAGTTTACAATCTTACTTCCTCCGATGCCATCTCCGGCTGCGAAAAGCGCGTATTTCCCTTTTTTGTCAACGTTGACATCAAAAGTGATTTTGGCGGTGGTTTCGGTAAGTTTAAGGGCCTCGCCACCCGAATACTTACTGTCTGAGACAACAGTGCAATCGCTGTAATCGGCTTTTTCTGCCTCCAGCTTGGTGTCGGCCCAAGCATTCAAGCTTGTCATCGCTCCGAGGGCAAGGGTCAAATAAATCAGTTTCTTTTGCATAGTTTTAGTTTGTTAGGTGAAGTATGGAAGCAAAATTAATAAATATTTTTGAAAAAACTCTTTCCAGTGATTACTTTTTGATATTTATTAAGGTCGTGATGGCAGATGATCGATATATGTGTGCAAGCAGCCGCAGAATCTTTTCCGCGGCTGCTTGCACAATCGTTATAAAAAGTAATTGGTATTACCAGATGGAGGAGAGCTTGCGGTATTCAACTCCAGAAACTCCGGAGATGATGTTGTAGCTCTCTATCGGGAAGACGATGTTGGTCATGCAGGTGGCGCCGTCGGCGCTGTAGAGCTCCACTGAGGAGCGGTCTACGACCACATGGATCTCCATCACGTCGCCTTCGCAGTTGAGGGGAGCGGAGATGCTTGGAACGGAGAAGAGGTTGTTAAATTTGACCTCGCCCGTAGCTGACGTACGCTTGGCAATGAGCATCTTTTCTGCCGCGTTGACCTCGAATTCCAGATACTGCCCCTTGGTGTTCTCAAGACGGAATGTGGAGTTCTCATTCACATTGATGTTGAAACGCGCTTCATAGGCGTCAAGTGCTCCTACATTGCCGTTTTCGGCCGCGGTCCAAGAGCCGGCGATGGCGTCAAGTTCGCTGACAACCGGGGCTGCGAGGATGGGAGAGCCGTTCACTTCCACAAGCTTCAGCTCGTGGGGAAGGGTGAAGGCCGAGCGCCAGGGGCTGCAGGGCACGTTGCCGCAATAGTTCCAGTTGTTCATCCAGCCGATCATAATCTTGCGGTCGCCGGTATTGCTCCAGGTCACGCCTGCGTAGTTGTCTGCGCCATAATCGAGCCAGAGGGGATAGGAAAGATCCATGGCTGTGAATTCCTTACCGTCAAAGTCACCGATGAAGTATTCGATGCCTGACCCGCCGGCCGGTCCACCCGGATTGTTGCTGACGATGAGCACCCATTTTTCTTGCCCCTTGTATTGTAGAGGGAAGAGGTCGGGGCATTCCCACTGGCCGATGTTGCTGCGGGCCGCGTCGGTGGTGAAGGTGGAGAGTTTCTCCCAGTTTTTGGCGTCTTTAGAGCCCCAGAACTCGATCTTGTGGTCCCAGCCGAGGGCTAACGACATCACCCATTGATTCGATGCCTCATGCCATATCACTTTCGGATCACGGAAGTCGCCGAGAACGGTGTTGGTGATTACGGGATTTCCCTCATACTGCGTGAATGTCAGGCCTCCGTCGGTGCTGTAGGCGAGGCACTGCTGTTGATGTTCACCTGAGCCTGTATAGAAGGCAAGCATCGCACCTTTGCCGAAACCTGCGGTGTTGTCCTTGTCGATTACTGCACTCCCGGAGAAGATGTCGCCCCATTCGTTGCGGAGCATAGCTACGGGCTTCTCTTCCCAGTGGATGAGATCGGTGGAAGTCGCATGCCCCCAGCTCATGTTGCCCCAGTCGTTGCCCTGCGGATTGTACTGGTAGTAGAGGTGGTAGACTCCATCTACATATACCATGCCATTTGGGTCGTTTGTCCAGTTCTTGGCCGGAGTGTAGTGCACCTGCGGACGGTACTGCTCGTTTCTGGAAGAGCTGACCTCGGTGCCTGGCTCGGGATTGTCGGGATTGTTGGGATTCTCGGTTTCCGTGCCGTTGACATATGCGGGATGCGGGTTCTTGTCGTCGTCGCAAGCTGTGGCTCCGAGAGTAAGAGCTGATGCGAGTATGATATTGAAGATTTTCATTTGGATCAACGTGTCTTGAGGTATTCGATTGAGTTCTTGGCGAGCTTAAGCACGTTTCCCTGATAGGGGTTGTTCTTCGGATAAGCCGCGATATCGGGAGTGCCATCGGCGTTCTTGAGCGAGAACTCGCAACCGCCATTGCCTATGCAGAGTACAGTGCCCTTGAAGTCGGTATTGCCCTGGCGAGCCTCCCATACGTTGAGCTGAGATACCCAGTCGATCTGCGAGTCCCATGTGCCGAGAGGATAGATTCCGTAGGTGGAGGTAATCGCGTTGTAGCAGGCTTCATCCTGATTTCCGAGACCGGTGTAGATGGCGGGGAGATTGAAGTAAAGGCAGTTGTGGTCTTCGGTCCAGCCTGCTCCCTTGAAAGGTATGAGCTTGGTGCGGTCGGTCTCTATCACGTCCAGACCCTTGTAGATGGGGTGTGTCGAGTGGTCTTTCTTGAATCTGCTTCCCGGATGGAGCTGAACTGCCATCATCCAAGTGTCAGGGTTCCAGCCTCCACGTCCGAGACCTATGCTGCGGTCGTTGTTGCGGAGGTCATCCATAGGTATGCGGCCCAGTGCTCCTACATAGGCTGTGGCGTGGCTCCAGAGGAGGAGATTGCCGCCATTCTTATACCATTCTGTCACGAATGGAGTGGCATCGTTGACTACAGCAGGCATATCGAACACCTCGTTTTCAGGACGCTCCTCGAGGTCACGCATCCAGAAGAGAACGCGGTATGGCTCGAGATTAGCTGCGGAGGTGATGTCGCCGAAGTATACATATGAGGCGGCCGGGTATTCGGCCTTCAGCCAGAGCCAAGCACAAGCCTCGTCGTCGTCTCCGTTCTGAATCAGCTCCTCCTCTGTGGGATAGATGCTGAGGAAACCTACTGCTGTCTTTCCGATCTTGAGTGATCCATATGCGGGAAGTGACTTGCCTTCTGCGTTGGAGGCCACGATCTCTATGTTCCATTCCTCGCCCTCCGCTACATTGGGGATTGTGTAGCTTGCGGTGGAGGCTGGGAGGTTCTCAGTGATGGTACGGTTGCCGGCGGTAGCCTTAAACGCCTGTTCTGTAGCATCCGGAGATGGTGTCCATTCCACAAGAGCGTCATACTGGGCGTTCTCCTTCTCTATCTGGGTGAGGGAGATGGCGCTTACCGGTTCGGCGCCTGTACGTGTATATGTCTTGATTACTCCGGTCGAGAGGTTGGTTCCGTCTGTCACCTTGAATACATAGGTGAACGGGACCTTTGTCTCTATGTTCTCGTGGGTGTATGAGCCGTTGGATGAAGTTGCGGAAGAGACGGTCTGTCCGTCACGTAGCACTGTGATCTGCATGTCCTTGCCGTCGGTGCCGGTCCATGTCCATACGTATGAGTCTCCTACGAGCTCGCCCTTGATGTTGTCGGCCGGGATGGGGGCGAGGATTGGGGCCACCACATCGTAGTCTTTGTTCTGGCAGGCAGCCATGCCGAGAAGGCAGGCTGCGCTGAGAAC
>JAIDTS010000039.1 GCA_029060585.1 Muribaculaceae bacterium | reverse complement strand
CACCACCCCCCAAAACCCCATTCATGAGCGTCTCGTGGGCGCGTAGAGTTGTATAAGAGACAGGTCCTGTGGTCAGGGCTGTAAGTGGTAATATCGACCATGGAATGGTGCGTCGTAAATGCTCCGAACTTGAGATTTTCCAGGTGGAGGGTGTCAAGGTGCTCCTGACTCATATTGGTGGCTACCCCGGGAAATGGAGCAAAGGCATGAAGTCTCTTCTGAAGCAGGAGGGGATAGGCCTGATGATCGACGGCCATTCTCATATTCTCAAAGTTATCTACGACAACGAACTTCATCTTCTTCACATCAATCCCGGAGCGGCCGGTCAATTCGGATGGCATAGTGTCAGGACACTTGTGAAGCTTACAATCGACGGCCCCGATATGCGCGACTGTGAGGTGATAGAACTGGCTGGCAAAGTATAAAAATATCCCGACATGAAAAGTGTATTATTCTGTGCGGCAATATTGCTTGGGTCCATTGCCGTGTCTGCTGAATCGAGAGAGATAGACCCTGCCGGTAACTTCGGGCAAGCAATTTCTTCCCTGATGCCTGGAGATACCCTGTATCTGAGTCCGGGCGTGTATCGCGTCAGCCCCGATGAAATATCAAGCAGGTCTGGACGAGGACCTTATGCCGTGGTATATGACCTGTCGATTTCGGGAGAAAAGGGGAGTCCTATAGTTATAAAAGGAGTGGTGGATGAGGAAGGCAATCACCCCGTATTCGATTTCTCCGATGTATCCTTACGTGATGAGGCGAATCCTGAAGGATACAGGATTACTGGTTTTCTGATTTCCGGATCTAATCTTCACGTCTCCAATCTTGAATGCAAGGGGCTGCAGGTGACACGCACAGACCATACACAGAGCGAAAACTTCCGGATCTGTGGCGGATCTTATAATACCCTTGAGAACATCTCTTGCCACGACGGGATGGGAATAGGTTTCTACATCAACGGCGATTCTCATCATAATTTAATAATCAACTGCGATGCCTATAATAATTATGATTCGGTATCTGACATTAGCAAGCGGACAGGGGAGCCGTCGGGAGGTAACAACGACGGTTTCGGCTGTCATGTCGATGGTGGAATGGATGGCAACATATTTATCGGTTGCCGTGCGTGGCGCAACACCGACGATGGCTTCGACCTGATAAACTGTTATTCTCCGGCCACCATTTGCTACTGTATTGCCCTGGAAAATGGTTTTGACGCCGAGGGAAACAATCGAGCGGACGGCAACGGAGTGAAAGGTGGTGGTTTCGGGATGAAGCCGAGAGACGTGCCTCTTCATAACGGTGTGTCTCCAAGACACGTGATAAGCAACAATCTGGCGGTGTATAATAAATCCCATGGAATATATGCCAACCATCATTTAGGAGGCGTTGACTTCCTGGCCAACACTTCTGTCGGCAATGGCAGAGCCAACTACTCGATGGTCAATAGAAGAGGGCCCGGTAAAGATGACAAAATAGATGTTGACGGATATGGCCATTCCTTGCAGTCCAATCTTTCTCTATCCGCCGATGACAGGCATTTCATGTGGATAAAGGATATTCCATCTGACGATGAACTGCTTCGGATCGCACTTGAAGGCAAGGTCGACGCATCTCCGTTGTTTTCTCCGCGAGGCAAAGAAGGAATACTGGCGGCGGAATCCATGGATTTCATCCAATCATTAATCCGCGACGGTAAAGGGGCTGACTTCTCAGACTATCCCAATGCTATAGCCGAGGCCAGATGCGTCTCAGGATGCGATGTAAAATAAAAATGTCAGGCCGTGGAGTCCGATTCCGCGGCCTGACGTTCCATTAAAAAATAGTTTTCAATATTTAGAGGTAGAGGGCATGAAAAGCTGTTCGATTGCTTCGGCTACAGCGGCTGCGTCATCCGATGCGGCAGCGATGCCTACTCCGTCTGTCACCCAGGTGTGGGGGAGGAAATGACGGATCGATTCGCGCACCTTGTCGTGTCCTGTGCCGTCATGGTTGATGACGGGCACTACGCGTTTGCCTCCGAAGTCATATTCGTCGAAGAATGTGTAGACGGCCATAGGAACGTCATCATACCAGTTCGGAGCTACGACTACTATGTACTTATAGTCCTGCATCTTGCCAACCTTGTCTACGATGGCGGGACGTGTACGGTTGTCTTTCTCAAGTTTCGTCACTGTCTCGAAAGTGGCCTTGTCTTCAGGATACGTCTCCACAGGAGTGATGGCGTATTGCGTTGATTCATGTCCCTTTTCCTTCAGAGCGGCCACTACCTGCTCTGCGATTTTCTTACTGCCTGATGTTTCTTTACCCTTCTGGATGAAATATGCCACAAGGACCTTGTCTGCATGAAGTTTTGTGCCTTCCATAATTTGTGTTTTAGATTAAAGTTCTGTTAATAATGTTTCTGAGTCCGGAGAAAGCTTATCGCATAACCCCGGTTTCCTATGTTAAAACGCCCAAACCCCTACTTGGGTTTATCCTGCCTCGCATTCTTCACGCTACGGTGATGGCATCGTGGATATGGCTGATGAATTTCGCTACTGAAATTATCCGCTATATCTGAATCGATTCTATACCAGATGCTTTATCGCCGACGCGATAATTTGGCCGGCTTACTAACCGCAAAAATAACGAAAAAAAATGAGACTGCTAAATTATCGTTGAAAATTTCCAAATTTCACCGATTTTTATTAATTTTGCAGTTTGTTAGAGGCGATTTGTGATTTCGTATTGCGACACCCTCCGACTCAAACAGAAAATACAACCCATTCAGCTGATTATGAAGACTAACGTAGCAGTTTTTTTCGGTGGCAGAAGCGTGGAGCATGAGATTTCGGTTATCTCCGCTCTCCAGGCCATCAGTGCGTTCAATCAGGAAAAATACAATATAGTTCCGATCTACATATCGAAGCAAGGACGCTGGTATACCGGCGACAACCTTCTGAATATACGTAACTACCGCGATATGAATACCCTCGTGGCAAACGCCGAGGAGGTCTTCATGCGTCCGGAATACGGCGACTTCAATCTTTATCGCGTAAACACGAAGGGTGGCCTTTTCTCAAAGAAAGACCCGGTCGTGACCGAACTCCATGTAGCCATTCCCGTGCTTCATGGCACTAACGGCGAGGACGGCGTCTTCGAAGGTCTCCTCGAGACGATCGGAATTCCTTTTGCAGGATGCAACACTCTCAGCTCCGCCAACGGAATGGACAAGATCACGATGAAGATGATTCTTCGCGAATGCGGTGTGCCCGTAGTGGATTACGTTTGGTTCACCGACAAGGAATGGAGCCGCAAGCGTGATGAACTGATAGAGCGTGTTGAGACAAAGATCGGTTATCCGGTTATCGTGAAGCCTGCCAACCTCGGTTCGAGTGTAGGTATAGGAAAGGCCGCCGACCGCCAGCAGCTGATAGAGAAGGTTGACACAGCATGCCGATTCTCACAGCGCATCATTGTGGAGCATATGCTTGAGAAGATGAAGGAGATCAACTGCTCTGTTCTTGGAGACTGCGACGACTATCAGCCTTCCGTATGCGAAGAACCTATCTCGAAGGGCGACTTCCTAAGCTATGATGAGAAATACCGTGGCGGCAACGAAGGAATGGCTGCAAGCGAGAAACGTATCCCTGCCGACCTTCCGAAGGAGGTTGCCGAAAGGGTGCAGCATCTTGCCTGCGAGACGTTCCGTGTCCTTTCATGTCACGGCGTGAGCCGAGTTGACGTTATGATTGATGAGAAGGACGGCAATATCTATGTCAACGAGATTAATACGATTCCCGGCTCTCTCTCATACTACCTCTGGGAAGCGACTGGCATTAAGTTTGCCGACCTCATGGACCGCCTCGTTCAGCTCGCCCTCAAGCGTAAACGCGAGGTGGAACGCAAGACATTCAGCTACGACCGCAATATCTTCGCTCTCGGAGGCGGAGGAAAAGGGGGCGTAAAAGGCGTAAAAGGCGCTAAATTATAAAAAACATAATTCGTAAAACGTAAAACTTAAAACGTACAACGTAAAACGTACAACGCAAAAACATGAAAAAATTCACTGAATATTCGACCCCGCTAAGTCTCTCCAAAGTCAACAAGGAGATACTTGAACTCTGGGACCGCCATAATCTCTTCGAGACATCGATGGATGTCCGCAAGGGATGTCCTACATTCGTATTCTTTGAAGGCCCACCGTCGGCTAACGGTATGCCGGGTATCCACCATGTGATGGCCCGCACCATAAAGGATATCTTCTGCCGCTACAAGACGATGAAGGGTTTCCATGTGAAGCGCAAGGCCGGATGGGATACCCATGGCCTGCCTGTGGAACTCGGAGTCGAGAAGACTCTCGGTATCACCAAGGAAGACATCGGGAAGAAAATCTCTGTGGAGGAATACAACG